>JBAUIA010000041.1:0-34682 GCA_049680565.1 Phototrophicaceae bacterium | reverse complement strand
TATGAAGAAAGAAGATGACATTGCAATTGGTAACGTGATTGGCTCTAATGTTGCGAATTTATTGCTTGTATTAGGCGCAACTGCCACTATTCGTAATATTGAAGTCGGCTCAACCGATTTATCAATTGTAGAATATATCGTGATGATCGGTTTCACTTTATTACTCGTTCCATTTGCACGAAACCACCAATTATCACGGATTGAATCGGCTATTTTTCTAGGGGCATATTTTGCCTTCATTCTGTATAGCTTCTTATCCCCTGCTGGTTAGAGCATATTTTATCGTTAGAAGCAAGAAAGGATGAACTTACTTGAACATCTACAAATTTGACCTGCGGTGGTGGGGTATAGGTATTTTTATTGTTGCTCTGGTTGTGCGCTTAGTGTGGGGCTTATCACAACTAGAGCGTGGTTTCCTGTTTGTCAGTGAAGGCGATTATAACCTTTATCAAATTGGTGCTGAACATTTCCGCGCCTATGGCAACTTCGATAATAGCTTATTTTTAGTGCGTCCGCCCTTATTCCCGCTTATAGTTGCGGCACTCAATGACAACCACACGTTAATTATTGTTATGAATGCTTTTCTTGGGGCATTGATTGCACCTTTATTAATGCTCATTGCTTGTCAGTTAGGATTCTCATATCGTGTGATTATCTTAGCAGGCATACTCATAGCGCTTGATCCGCTCCATATACCCTATACAGCCTTCTTAGGTCCAGAAGCCTTATCATTTGTGACTGCACTAGCTATGTTTAGTGCTTTATTAGCCCTTTATCATGCTGAAGGTGGTCGAATAGCATGGTTTTGGGGTGTTATTGCAGCAATTATGTTATTGGTATCTGCTTATGCACGTCCATCCATTTATTTAATTTGGACAGGTCTATCAGTTTGGTTATTGTTTATCCGCCCACACTATTGGTACGCTATTTTGACCTTTGCAATATTATCTTTTGCTGGCATTCAGGTTTGGTCACAACATAACGAGCGTGTCTTTAACAATGCGACATTTTCTAGCGTCGGTGCGTATACGATGACCTATTACCGAGCAGCAGCCATTCTCAATCAAGCAAATCCTGATATGCCAATTGCAGATGTATATATTGAAATTGGTCAGCGAGTTGAAGAACGTTTAGGTAATGACCCAAGTTTAGTTGATGCATCAACACAGCATGGCTATTTAGCTGCATCCCCAGAAGTTGAAGCAGCCTTGAGTGCAACCAGTTTTGACATTTTCAGAGCGCATCCAGAATGGTATATTGCGACTTTAGGGCTTGGTATCATTCGATACTTTAATTTATTGCCATCATTTCCACCTTTCGCTAATTTGACCAATCCAGCCCTATATCCACCGATTATCTATAATTGGCTAATATTGGGAAGTGCAACAATAGGCTTATTTCTGTGTTTTGCACGAAAAAAATTGCTCGCTTTTTGGGGACTGATCTTATTTTGCGGGTATTTTTCAGTGGGAACACTGGTTGTGAAATCCGCAGGATTAACGGCACGCGAGCGAAGTGTGATTATCCCATTGATTGTGTTACTTGCTGCTTATGGCATAGTTGAACTGTATCGTATGTGGCAAGCGCGTCATCCAGCAGATAATAAAATGTAACTAACAGAAGCAAGAGGCTAAAGAGGATTTTCTTTAGCCTCATTTTTTGACTAATTAGTAGTCATATAGAGGTCTGTTTCAGGGTAGAAGCCATACCACCCAAACCAGAATGCAAGATGTCCTGCAATCCGTTCAAGTATGCGACCATCAGCACTAACGAGCGCATCCTCGGTTATTTGCCAGATAACGCCATCACTATCAAGCACTTCATTATCAATTTCAGTCTGGGAGAATATCAAGTCATTTCGTTGATAAGCACGGACGGCTGCACCACCGGGTTCAAAGAAATTACGTGTTGGTGATGCCTCGCTGATAATGACCAGATTAACATCATCAAGCGTATCATTAATCACAGGTTGTTCAAACAGTTCAAACAGTGGATAAGCGCGTGGCGTATCATCGAAATTGAGTCCGAAGATCATCTCTTTATTTTCGACATTTTCAGTATCTTGTTGGAATGATGGAAACATCAAGTCACTGGTGTTGAAGTAATTTGTATAAGCACCACCATTGGTATAATTGCGTCGAAAACCTGTTTCTAAGCTCAAAACGCTCGTATCAGGATGATCTTCTAACCAATCTGACCATGTGGTCACAACGGCTGGCAAAAGTGGCAATTCAATATCAGTGGATGCTAATACACCAAACGCAGGAATCCCTGTAAACGCATTCCAGACCGTATTGGTTGTGCGATCATACATCAACTTATTGGAGCGCATCAGCATACCCGTTGAGCCAAATTCAAGCACGGTCTCGCCTAAATCCACTTGTGTGCCAGCGGTATCGGTGTAGCTCAAATCAGGAATTGTGACATCATAGAGGATTCCTGCTCCACATAAAGTACAATATGCCAGCATTACGGGACGACCACTCACGCGCCCTTGTAGGCTATTTTGAGGTGTTAAAGCTATCTCACCATTTTCAACATCAGGCAATTGCTCACGTACAGTATTCCAATCACTATCAAGCCATTCTAAAGCATCAACCGCCAACCAACCTTCTGTTTCACAGCCTGCGGATAAGCCATTGATTTGCACAAAGGCATCACCAGAGCGTGCTAGTGCATCGAATACTGTTGGCGCGCGGAAGTTACAAATTGGATTGCCATCAGGTGCATCATACAGTGGTGTATGTCCAATGACATCATTAAACATTTCGTGCCAATTCATGAGACGTAAGGGATAGGCGCGTGCATCACCATCCACATAAACCCCAAAGACAAATTCATCTGTTTGGGGATAGCTACAATCATCTTCGGAGCAAAATTGCGTCAAGGTTGCGCCTTCAATTAGTGCTTCTTCGGGGCTGATTTGACGAGCGTTGACCAATGATGGGATGCCATCGACTTGTACACCACCCCAAACGGCTTCAACCAAATTCACATTGGCTGTTTCTTGAACATTCTCAAAAAATGCTGGAAAGCGACTATCAATCAAGCTACCGAAAAACCGTCCTTTGAAGGCATCGTAGCCCGGTGGCAGTGCGATGTCATTCTCACTTGCCCATTCCAAATACCCGCGCCATCCACGTAAAGGGGGCTGTCCTGTTAGCTGTTCTAGTGCGCCATAGAGTTCCACTTCAATTGACGGTTCACCAAAAGCAAAATATAAAACATCAATGAGCGGTGCAATATACAAAGGATCACCGTGTTCACCAATCGCTTCAAAATAGCCTGCTGTTGCAGCATCAAAGCGTGCAATATCAATGCCAATTGTTGCAATTGATTCCAGTGTTTGTTCGTAATTGGTAAAATCGTAACCGCGTTGTGCTTGGCTTGTCACAGTTGTTACTGTCAACAGCAACAGAAGCACGAACCATCGTTGTAGCATCGCATTATCCTCATGATAGATTGTTTTGAGATAGTATCAGGGATAAATCTTGCGAGGGGATTTCAAAGCAGAAGGCGATAGCGTTAACAATGCTATCGCCTTTAGATAGTATCGACTTATTGTGCTTGTGCTGGAATATATTCCGCACCACCCAAATATGGGCGTAAGACCTCTGGAATGATGATACTGCCATCAGCTTGTTGATAATTTTCCATGATAGCAATCATAATACGTGGCACAGCGAGACCACTCCCATTAAGGGTATGAACATATTCGTTGCTTTTGCTACCATCGGGGCGATAGCGAATCATTGCACGACGCGCTTGGAATGATTCGGTATTGCTGCATGAGCTTACTTCCAGCCATTCATCACAACCTGCTGCCCAAACTTCAACATCATATTTTTTAGTGGCGCTAAAGCCCAAATCCCCTGTGACAATTTCTAGGCGACGATATGGCAAGCCAAGCGCTGCACAGAGTGATTCCGCAGCACTGGTTAATGATTCCAGTTCTTCATAGCTGGTTTCTGGGGTACAGAATTTGAACATTTCAACTTTCTCAAATTGATGTCCGCGCTTGATGCCGCGTGTATCACGTCCTGCGCTGGTTTTCTCGCGCCGATAGCACGGCGTATGCGCGACGTAATATAGGGGCAATGCTGATTCGTCAAAGATTTCATCACGGTGCATATTGGCAATCGCAACCTCTGCGGTTGGCAAGAAATAATAGCCTTCACCTTCATCTTTATAGACGACATCCCGAAATTTTGGAAATTGTCCTGAGCCATAGAGGGCATCTTCATGCACCATATGCGGTAGATAAAGCGGTGTAAAGCCGCTTGCAATTGCGCTATCCAGATAGAAGTTGATTAATGCACGTTGTAAACGCGCACCCCATCCAATACCGACATAGAACCGCGACCCCGATAATTTTACGCCCCGTTCAAAATCAATCATGCCGAGTTCAGTGCCGAGTTCCCAATGTGGCTTAGGCTCAAAATCAAATGCTGGTATATCCCCTTGTGCTGGATGGGCTACATTTTCCTCATCTGTTACCCCAATGGTGACACTTTCATGTGGGAGATTCGGAATCCACAGCATATTTTCTTCAAGGTCAGCTTCAACGGTTTTAATTTGATTAAAGCCTTCATCCATACGATTACCTAATTCGCGTAAAGCTGCAATTAAGCTATCAAATTCAGTTTTTGCACCTTTACTCGCATCTTCAAGTGCTGCAACTTCGCCTTGTGCTTCGAGGATCATGATTGCTTTATCATAATCACCTTGTTTGATCGCAGCAGCAGCACTAATGGCAACTGTTGCTTTCTGACCTTCATTGAGTGCTTTATTGCCTCGCAAGCGACCATTTAACTTATTGAGGGTATTACGTTTACCTTGGATTGTTTCAATTTCTGAGCGCAATTCACGGCGTTTAATATCAAGTTCGATAATGCTATCAATACGCGGAATCGCTGCTTGATCTTGTAATTTTTGGAGTTGTTCCTTAACCCATTCTGGGTTATCACGGATGACTTCAATAGCGAGCATGGTTTTATTTTTCTCCTAATTTATGGCTATGTTTTTGTGTTTCATCTAGCTGTTGCCGATTCGTTTCTATCTCTTCTACAGTCAAATTATCATGAGAGGATTCATCATGTGCTTGTTGTCGTAATTGAGCAGGTTGCTTATCAACATGAGTCATATCTTGATAAAAGCGAAAGGCAATCAGCAAGACTGCCACGCCTAAGTTTGCCATGACGAGAAAATCAAATATTTCGGGTGTTAGAAAATCAAATCTCATAGGGTTCTGACCTATCTAATGACTATCACAACAAATAAAAAACGCCCTGCCCAATAATGGGGCAAGGCGCAAATGGCTATCCTCGTCCGATGTGGGCGTGGTTAAGAATCACTTGACGCAGAACTAGAACTTTCAGCATCTTTCCATGCAGGCAATTGAATGCTGAAGGTTGTTCCCACACCTTCTTTACTTGTAAACCACAGTCGTCCATTCATAGCTTCTAACTCTGTTTTACATAAATACAGTGCAAGCCCGTATCCAAATTCACCAATAATTTGTGGTTGGCGTGCGCGTGAAAATGATGCGAAGATGCGTTCATTTTCTTTTTGCCGTATGCCATAACCTTCATCAATAATATCAATTTGCACAGCATTACCTTTAGGTAGTGCAACGATGGTGACAGGCGTACCCACTAAGCTGTACATGATAGCATTGCGGATAATCTCTCGCAAGGCAGAGTTGAGGTAAGGCGCACTGGCGTTGATATACAAGCCATCACGCAGCGATACCTTAATCCGTGAACGGTAATCATGCGCTTGTGATTCAGGATCAAGTAGCGGGATTTCATCGAGGACTTCAATGAAATCTTCCAGAAAATCTTCCAGATCAATCTTCTTGCGTGAATCACGGATATTCTCTTTGATGTTTCCTGTACGAATATCTTGTAAGCGATCTAACATGCTAATGAGGCGACCTGCGCGACTCATATGAATTTCAACAAGTCGGGTAAAGCCACCAATCCGACGCGCAATGCGTGCTGCTTCCGAGCCTTTTTCAGCATTATCGACTTCCAGCACACGGGCAATCAAGCGCATATGTCCGATGGTACTATCAACCGCTTCGTGCATTTCTGAACGGAAGCGATCAATCACATTGGATACCAATTCCCAATCAGCAACATCCAAGGTGAGCATTGTATAAACTTCACCTTGTTCACCATTGATAGCAGCTACCCAACATGGAATATATGCCCCTGAGCGATAAATTTTAAAGCGTGTCGGACGATCTAACGTTAAGGCTTGTTCCCTGACAGCATCTAAGCGCATATCCATCGGTTGTAAGCCTGTATCAAACAATTCAGATGCTGCTGACCAGCCTTCACTTTTAATGACATTGAAATCTGTTCCGAGGATGGTTGCTGCCATGATATTGTGCTGCATTAATTTACCATCATTGGCAAAAATCAGCACACCATGACCGAGTGCATCTAAGACTGCTTGTAGTTCAAAACTTGCCGACATGAATGACTCCAAAAATGAGAACGTTCAATAATATAATGATTATACGGCATTAATGCAGTTAATATCATCTAACTTGAAGTATACACAGGTGCAAAGGAACGTGCAAAAGCAAGGGGGACAGTTCAGAAGCCTGTACCCCTGCTACGTTAGCACTATTATTCGATATCTGTGCGTGAGCGTAAATGTGGGAACATCAACACTTCACGAATACTCCGTTGGTCAGTGAGCAACATGACTAAGCGATCTACACCACAACCAAAGCCACCCATTGGAGGCATACCATAGCGCATGGCAGTAAGATAATCTTCATCAAATGGTGTTTCGTCATCATCGCCTTTTGTGTATAAGGCAGACATTTCGATAAAACGTTGTTCTTGGTCAAACGGATCATTCAATTCAGTGAAGGCATTGCCCATTTCCATACCGCCGATGAAAAATTCAAAGCGTTCCGTATGATTGGGATCATATTCTGTTGGTTTTGCAAATGGCGATACATCACGCGGATAATCCATGATGAAAGTCGGTTGTATCAGGTGCTTTTCAACTTGATTACCCAGCAAATGCTCAACAACAATCCGTCCCCAAGGTTCGCCCGGTTTAATTTTTTCGCCGAATTTTTCGAGCATGAGATCAGCGAGTGATTCGGCATCAGGATAATCCATGTAATCAATACCTGTATATTTTTTGACCGCTTCACGAATGGTTAAGCGTTCCCATGATGGTGCTAAATCAATTTCGTGACCTTGCCATACGATTTTTGTTGTGCCAACGGCTTGTTCTGCACAATACGCAAACATACGCTCAGTAATATCCATCACGCCATTATAATCAATATAGGCTTTATAAAATTCCATCATCGTAAATTCAGGATTATGTTTATAACTCACCCCTTCATTACGGAAATCGCGCCCAATTTCGTAGACAGCATCATAAGCACCCACCAGTAAGCGTTTCAGATAGAGTTCAAAGCTAATGCGTAAGAACAGTTCTTGATGCAATTGGTTATGATGGGTCGTAAAGGGACGTGCAGCAGCACCACCATAAATCGGTTGTAAAATCGGTGTTTCGACTTCGAGCATGCCTTCGTCATCAAGGAAGTTTTGCATCGCACGGATGGTTTTTGCACGAATGCGGAAAATATCACGAACGTTTTTATTGACTGCTAAATCAGCATAGCGTTGGCGATAACGGGCTTCGACATCCGTAAATTCGCCATATTCAGTTTCTGTACCATCATCATTTTTGACAACTTTGATAACAGGTAAAGGACTCATTGATTTTGATAACAGTTTGAACTCAGCAACACGTACACTCACTTCCCCTGCTTTTGTACGCATCATTGTGCCAGTCGCTTGCACAAAATCATCAACTTCGACCAGTTTATCTTTGATAAGCGCGTATTGATCGTCTTGCATATCATTAATACGGAAAAAGAGTTGCAAGCGCCCGTGTTGATCTTCATAATGGGCAAAAGCAACCTTACCTTTACCATTCATCCGCCGTAAACGCCCTGCAACCGTCACTTCAATTGGTGGGATTTTTGCTTCAGCTTCTGCGAGGGCGACTTGAGCGTCTTTGCGTCCATCTTTATCATTATCGGCTGTTGCTTGATCGAATGCCGCTTTTGCTTGGTCAATTTCTGCTTTGAAGGGTGCTTCTGCTGCTTCAAAAGCTGCAATCGCTTCGGTGGTGGTGTGGGTACGATGTGTACGACTTGGATACGGATTAACGCCACGCTCTTTGAGTTGCTCTAATTTATGAAGGCGTTCTTGTTCTAGGGAATTGGTTGGTTGCCACATAGATATTTGCTCGACTCCTATTGATTTTAATTAACTTTGCACAAGTGTAGCGATACTAGCTGAGACTGGCATAAACAAAAAGGGCGTACATCATCATTGTGTACGCCCTTAAAATTGCTGAACCGATGAAATCGATTATCGAATGTCTTGTATGATAAACGTAATCGTACCATCAGGGGCGTTAACTTTGACTTTATCGCCCACCTTAGACCCTAGTAAGGCTTTACCAAGTGGGCTTTCGATGCTGATTTTACCATCTTGTGGATTAGCTTCCGCAGCACCAACAAGGCGATAGGTTTCTTGTTCATCAAAGCCTTTTTCGATGACATCAACAAATGAGCCAATTACGACAGTATCTGAACCAGAAGGGTCTTCGATCAGTTTAGCAGTCCGTAAAATATACTCAATACGTGCAATTTCGCTTTCAACGAAGGCTTGCTCATTTTTAGCTTCTTCGTACTGTGTGTTTTCTGTAAGTTCTTCACCACCATCTAAGGCGCTACGAAGTAATTCCGCAATTTCTTCACGCCGAACGGATGTCAGATAGCCCAAGCGTTTTTGTAATGTATCTAAACCCTCTTGTGTCAAGTATTGTACTTGTTCAGCCATGTGGGGTTTCCTCCTCAATATTTGTATTGCCTGTGCAATACGCCCTGATATGTAATCTCAATTCAATCGGTAGTAATTGTCAAAATAATTATGAGCAGATGACAAATCGCGATTCTCATAATTTACGGTTACAAAGGCTATTTGATGCAAGCCTAGTGTATGATGTAAATTAGCGAAAAATAGCTCGATAAAAAGTCACTATTTTTGAGGTGCAATACTTTATACCTAAATTGTACTGTTGTAAAGTAAAATTTTTCTTAACATCTTGACCCATTATGAAAGCTAGTAAACCTAAAAAGCTAACTATGCCCATAATAATCATACGATATGAATCAGTTTACGGTACTTATATAGCGATAGTTGCATAATTTTATAGAGGATTATTTTTAACCATAGAGGTTTTAAAAATGACGATCAAGAATTTTATATAAAAAGGCGCACTATGATAGCACGCCTTCAAAAGTTTATTTTTCAGCAGATGGGATGTTAATGATTTTTTTTAGCCCATGCCTTTGATACGAATCGTAAAGGTTGTACCTTGATCGACTGCCGATTCAACCTCAACTGTGCCGCCGACAAGGTCAATCACACCATAAGCCAACGCAACCCCTAAACCACTGCCTTTAAAGGCAATCACTTCATCGCGTTCACTACGGAAGTAAACCTCACCTAAGCGTGCCTGTTCAGCCTCGGACATACCAATACCATTGTCACTGATTTTCATAACGAGATAGCCATCATCACCACTGGCACTAATAGTAACAACGCCTTCGCCTTCGGATGTATATTGAAGGGCATTTTCAACCAATTTGGTAATCGCAATACCAAGTAAGTGTGTATCGACATTGACGTAAGGCAAACCACTCGGCACATCAAACACCAGTTGACGGTTCAGTTCTTCGGCGCGTGACCCGAGTTCTTTTTCTAATTTCATGGATATATTTTTAAACATATCCATTTTGGGTTCATCTTTTAATGTGCCTTTGCGTAATTTATTGATATAACGAAAATCGGATAATAAGCCTTTCATACGAATGCCGTTATTTTTAACCACACCCAGAAATTGCTTCTGCATATCGGATAATTCACCCATGCTATTGAGCATATCTACATATCCTAAAATGCTGGTTAATGGCGTATTGAGTTCATGCACAGCATGACCAACAAATGCAGATTCTTCTTCCATGTAGGCTTCCATATTAGGAGGCGCAGCACTTGCTTTTGCTTTGACACGTTTAATTTCAGCAGCGTGATCTTCTTCAGCTTGAGCTAATAAGGTCACAATGTCTTCAACTTGTGAGGGTAAGCGAATCGGGATAATTGACCCTGCTTTAGCAGCTTCTAGTAAATCATCGAGTTTTTGTTTAGCTTCTTGCAGGGCATTGACATCACCTGACATTGCGAACTCCCATTAGTGGCGTTTTTCAAAAAAATTATTGATGTTGCGGTAACTGACACGCTCTTTTGGGAGTATCGTATCATAATTTCCCAAAGGCTTACGTTGGCAGTTCCTTATTGATATTAACATGCTCTCAATTAAATGAGGGCATCGACTTGTACAAATTTTTCTACAAATTGTCCATTTTTTGTAAATGTATGGCGGACTTCTTGTTCAATCATAGCTTCATTATCCCAAAAACTCACAATTTGTGATTGATAGGCTGCCATTGCGCGAATTTTATGTGCCATTGCTACTTCTGAAAATATCTGCTCATTGATAGTAGCTTCTATAGGAAAAGCAGCGTAGGCACTATCGACTGCCTGTTGATTACGTAAGTAAGGATATTCTATATAGAATTGTACAGTGAAGTTGGTATTTTGTGCCAATTGCCACGCCCAGTCTCGTACAATCAAATGATCGACATGATCGCCAACGCCAAACGGTGCATATAATATATCATGGTCAGGTAAGGTGATCTGGGCTAATGTACTTAAAGCAGGGTCGTTCGGATGAATTGTTTTCCAGAGTGAGGATTCAGTTGGGTAACACGCGATACCATCTACTGTTCGGTAAATGCAATCTAAAATATCTGCGTATTGTGTCTTTGCACCGATAATATCGGATGCTATTTGATCTTCTTGGCGACGTATAAGGACAGGATTATCGCCAATTTGCCAACGCTGATGATTATCTGCAAGTACAGGTGTATTAGGCAGGGGAATGGTTGGGATGCCTGCCATAATGGTCAAAATTTCAACCGATTCCCCTTGTTGAATACGATCATATATTGTGCCACCACAGCTATAGATGGCATCGTCATAATGAGGTGATAAAAATAAATGCTTCATCGGTATTTTATCTATCCCAGTTCTGGTGATGAGGCATCAGTTGCGGTTGCAACACTAAATGTAAAGGTGCTACCTTCGCCAACAACACTATGAATTTGGATATGGCTATCCATCTGATTGACCAATGAGCGCGTGATAAAGAATCCTAAACCTGTGCCGGGTTGGCTATGTGTAAATTCATCTTCTGCACGCCAAAATGGTGTTCCAAGATTTTTGATTTGTTCGTCCGATAAGCCAATGCCTGTATCAGAAATTGAAAATTGAATACGGTCATCCACCTGCTTAACAGCTAATGTGATTGTGCCACCTGCGGGTGTGTATTTATAGGCATTACTCAAAAGGTTAACGAGGACTTGCATCAGTCGATAATAATCGGTATATAGATCTGGTAAATTTTCTTCAATATGTTCTTGATAAGTATGATTGCGTTCTTGCATTTGTGGCATAATCGCATCACGGACGGCATCAATGATGGATGATGTCTCAACACGAATCACATCCATTAAAAATTGTCCGCCTTCAATACGGCTCACATCTGCTAAATCTGATACGAGTATTTCCATGCGCTTAACGGTGCTACTGATGCGCCCTAAAAATTTTGTTTGGCGTTCCGTGAGATTATCGGCTTGCATGAGCAATAAATCAGAATAGCCTTGAATACTGGTCATCGGTGCTTTGAGGTCATGGGCGACAATCCCAACAAATTCGGTTTTAGCATTATCGGCTGCACGGACTGCCTCGAATAAGCGTCCATTTTCGATATTAATTGCAGCACGGGTTACGATACGCTCCACGAGTTCTTGTTCTTCAGGAGAGAATGTGCCACCATCTTCGCGTAATAAAATCACGACCCCAATAACTGACTTTTTGATTGCAATTGGTACAACCATCACCGTTAACAATCCATACTGCCCTGTATCAAAAATAATAGTTTGCGCGTTATCAACTGCTTCCCATGCTTTAGGATAGGCATTTTGCAAATGGATCGGATGCTCGCGGGTGGATTTGGTTTCATCGGTTGCGGCAGTAAAGTGATGTGTTGCCATAATTTCGCGTGGATCACCTTGTACTAAGCCAAGATGCCCTTGTGTTGCATGGCTGATGCGTGCAGTCATCTCTAAGGTATAGCGCATTGCAGCTTGTGTATCGAGCTTCTGGTTTAATTGGAGGTCGATACGGCGCAGCATACGGAGTTCATCAAGACGTTTTGTGAGTTTTTCATCCGTTTCCGCAAAGAGAATCGCGTTATCAATGGCAACTGATGCTTGACCTGCAAGTGCTTCTAAGGTTTCAAGATCATCTTGCATGAACAAACCTGCAATAATACGATTTTCAACGTAAGCAATTCCGATAACTTGTCCGCGTGCCATCAACGGGGCTGCCATGATACTGCGTAATGATTGTGACATGACACTTTGCTGCTCTTTAAAGCGTGGGTCTTCTAGTGCATTTGTCGTTAATACTGCCTTACTGGCATCAATCACAAGATTGGCGACGGTGCGACTATAATTGGATTGCGTACTATTGAGCGTCTGTTGGTCATAATTACGCGCAACTTTGATTGTTAGTACACCATCATCGTTATTCAACATCAAAAAACCGCGTTCAGCGCCTGTTAATTGAATCACAGCATCCATCACTTGATCGAGTACAGTTTGTAGGTCAAGCGATGTTCCTAGAATCCGACTCACTTTATAGAGTGCTTCAAAGCGACTGGATTGCTTTTCGGATTGTTCCTCAGCATCAAGCTGTGTGATTTTTGTTTTCACCTTTTCAATCTGGCGCAAAGCATAATCGGTTTCAACACGTCCTGATTGAATTTGTTTTGATAGCAGCTCTAATGCTTGCAAAATAGTGCGATATTCTACATTAGCTGAAGTATTATTATTGAATGTCATACTGGTTTCCTACGCTCATTAATTGTCTAAAGCCTGATAGTAGTCACAGTGTTGCTTAATAGGACAAGTTTCACATTTTGGATTACGTGCATTACAAATTGCACGTCCATGATAGATGAGTTGGAGGTGAAACGCATAAAATTCATCATCAGGAACTATC
Source organism: Phototrophicaceae bacterium (assembly GCA_049680565.1). GTDB lineage: Bacteria > Chloroflexota > Anaerolineae > Aggregatilineales > Phototrophicaceae > JAUZRW01. The sequence goes on along the minus strand of JBAUIA010000041.1, from coordinate 21,444 downwards.
ATTTCCATGTGTTCATGTGCTTTATTAGCACTGATCTTAGGGGGCAACAAACCAATCCGTTGACCTAAGCGATGCACATGCGTATCAACAGGGAATGCTGGTCGATTATACCCAAAACACAATACAATTGCTGCTGTTTTAGGTCCGACTCCCGGCAAATTTTGTAGCCATATTTTTGCATCATCGACGGATAGATCTTCAATGAAATCAATATTATATTCGCCCCGTTCTTCAAAAATAGCAGCTAGTGAGCCTTGGATATAAGGTCCTTTGCTATTCGCTAATCCTGCGGGACGGATAGTTTCAATCAATTCATCTTCAGGGGCATGATGCACATCTGCCCATGTAGGATAGGCTGCTTTCAGCGCATCAAAACCGCGATCACGATTGGCATCAGTGGTGCTTTGGCTGAGGATACAACTAATGAGTTCATCCATACCATCATGTCGTTGCCAATGCTTGCGTCCGTAAGTTTCTTCTAACAAGGGCGCGACTTGACGATATTTTGCTTGCTTTTCTTTTAGATTATCTACTTTTGTAGTCATTTTATCTCTGAAATACTAACAACAAGAATAATATCTATTGTAACAATTATGCAGGAGTTTTCATAATGTGGATAGCAAAATTGAATATTACTATAATATCTAGTGATTGGAGAAATAAAACCTCAATACTGCAAAGTCATCTTTCAGTGGTAAAGTTTGGTATATTTCAAACTAATCCTAAAGGAAAAAATAAATGAATAAATTAATTATGATAATTTTAGTCTTATTATTATCAGTTGTAAGCGTTGCAGCAGATGGTACAGATGACCAAGGTCAACCAAATGATCCTGCTGTTAATGATCGTGCTAATGCGTGTTATGAAGATGGTAGTATGGCAGATGCCCCTTGTGTTACAGAATGGGATTGGGAAGGTGGTTGGCATCTTATTCGTTGGGAAGCTGATAATTCTTATCCAATGCCTACTGCTTTCCTTAGTTTATTGCCACCTGAGCCTGTCATACCAGCGTCTGCCATGGTGAATGAAGCATGTATGATAACCACGCCTGATTATTTTGAAAACAGAGATGTAGATAATAGTGGCTCTGTTCCGGCACTTACTATTGCAGTTTCATCTTTCACGAATAGTTGTGGTGATGAGATGACACTCAGCGTTGACCTTGTTGATAATGTCGTTCAAGATGGTGGTGATCCAAATCTCTATCATTGCGTCACATCTGGCGTAACTTACGCAATCAATGTTACATGGTCGAGTGTTTCAGGTAGTTATACTGAATTCAGAACAGGTAATTGTACGTCACCTGTTTGAAATATAGTGAACAAAAGATAAGCATCCAAAAACGCACTGTATCAAATTGATTGAGTGCGTTTTTATATTTTCATATTGTGAGATAAGTTATCTAATCGCCAGCAGCCACTTGAAGTTGCGGCATGACATGCTGATCCTTTGGTAAAAACAAAGTTGCTGTTAGCCAAACAATGACGAATAGAACGGCTGTTGCAGCAAATGTTGCCCGTAAGCCGAAGAACATCGCAATGGCTGCCCCTACCAGTGGTGCAATTGCGCGTCCACCAGCAACAATTGAATTATCCAGCCCGTAGACAGCACCTTCTTCGCCAGCATCTGTATATTGGGCTAATAATGCCGATGGTGCTGAAATGATGCCACCCATCGCTAATCCAGCTAAACCTTGCCACGCTAATAATTGCCAAACATTGCTCACAAATATCTGCGGAATATAGCAAACCACAACGATAATCGCTGACCACATCAAAATAGTACGATGCCCGATTCGATCACCTAAGCGTCCGAGGTAAACACCACTTAGAGTAGATGTTGCTGATGATACGGACATCACTGCCCCTGCAAAGATACTTTGTCCTGCCATAGCGGGATTCAGCAATGAAACAACAAATAGAGGCGCAATCGGAATAATCATACTACGCCCAATCCCTGCTAATAAACGCATTGCATAGACAATTGGGACACCAGTTGCAGCGAGAACATGCCGCCATTGTTGCATCATACTCGGTCTATTTTCGTCACGTTTTGCTTTTTGTAGCTCGAAGTCTTCATCAACGCCAAAGTAGATTAAGATACCTGAGAGGAATAAGGCAAAGGCGGTAATGAAAAATGGCATCCCAAAGCCGTAAGCATCCGCTAAGACACCGCCTAGCAAAGGACCTAATGCAACACCGCCCCATAAGGATACTTGGAGTGTTCCCATAGCAAAACCAATTTTCTCTCTTGGCACAGCCGACGCAACCAGTGCATTATTGGCAGCAACTGTTCCTGTCACAATCCCTTGAACACCGCGCAGGAAAATTAGCTGTTCACCACTGGTCACGACACCCATCAAGCCCATGATAATGACCCCGCCAAAGGTTGCGCGTAGCACCATCAATTTGCGTCCGTAACGATCTGCTACAGCACCCCATAATGGCGAAGCAAACATCATCGTAAAGCCTTGAACAGCGATGACAAGACCAGCCATCCATTCGACACTCAAGCCAGATGTTGATCCTAAATGCTCAACGTAGAGCGGTAAAAAAGGAAATACGAGTGAAAAGCCAATTGCGGTGAGGACTTGCGAGACAAAAACGACAGCAAGCGTCACTTGCCAGCGTTCTAATTTTAGAAATGTTGATTTTTGCATACATATTATCCAGTAAAATCATTCGACATGATCTTACCATAGGACTGCTTGCGCTAAGAAGCAAGCGTACCCATTAATACCATTGATTATTTTTAGAGGATTCCAATACCTTACTCATCTCATGCTTTAGTTAGCGATCGTCCCAACGAAGGTAGCCGTTGCAATACGGCGTAAGTCACCTGTAGCAATATCAATTTTCCATGTACCATCACGCTCAGGGATACTCACTAAAATAGCGTTGTTATCTTCTGTCCAGCCTATTGCTTCCAGATAAGATGTAATTGGCTCGGTGAGTTGCCTTTGTATACGTGTTTGTAAATCAACGTGCATCATTACAGTGCGTACGGTTGGTTGGTTTGCGCCAATTTCAACTTGAGATAAGGCATAGACCGCTTGTGTGCCATCAGGCGAAATAAGAATATTGCCTCCTTGGGTATAATTCACCAAGCCTAATGATGGAATCGTCTGTGATTGTTGTGTTGCAAGATTATAGAGCGATACATCAAAACCTGTAAAATCAGACCTGATGGATAGACGTATCAATTGATCGCCACGGAGGGAGGCAGCACAAAAACAACTGGGTTCACCAATTAAAGGTGTAATCGCTCCATCAATCAAAGAAAGTTGAAATAAATTTGCATATTGTCGATAAGGGGCTAAATCACCAATGCCATCGGGTTGTGAATCCATGATAATTGCTGCATTTTCGGTAGTGAAGGCAACAGGGAAAACGCGCACGCCATCATTACGAGGACCATCTGATAAAATCAGATTTTGATTTGTCCCCGCAGGATTGGATACTGTCGTTACTGTGGTTAGACCATCAATATTATCATAGGTCAGTGTCCATGCGATTAGGCGCTCATCAGGCGAAACGAGCCAATCAACACGCCGTGCTGCACCTAATTGGATAAAGGGATGCGGTGTTACTGACCCATCAGGACGTGCCGTCATTACGCTACGTGTGGTTGGGTCATAATATAATAAATAGGTATCAAGCGGTGTGTAGCGTTCGCCATTAACGTCACTGATAACAAGCTCACCTGACAAAACATTGATAAATTGAAGGCGGTCTGTTCCTAATTGCTCAGGATTGCGCTCGATAAAAATTTGCCAATAGGGTGAAGCATCCTCTTGAGTATGACTAGGGGTTACGCCTAATAGTAAAATGATACATAGTAATACTGCTTGTCTAACGCGCATGCAACGCCTCGATTACTTGAGGCAAAATGACACCTGATGCCCATGATAATTTGAGATCAGCAAGTGGCGTAATCATACTATCATCAGGATTCACTTCGATGATTTTTGCACCTGATTGTTTAGCGATACCGGGTAACTGCGACGCTGGCGTTACCATCCCTGATGTACCGACCACAATCACGAGATCACATAATTGGCTATGCTCAAATGCTTTTGTGAGTTCATCATTCGGCAATGCTTCACCAAACCAAACTACGTTCGGGCGTACATAAGCCCCACAATGCGGACAAGCAGGTGGCACATCATCTGTATCATAATCCAGCATATTTATGTCAATAAGTGTTGGTTCACCTTGGCAATTCGCAAAGCATTTATGGGATGCGATATTACCATGCAAATGAATGACGTTTTTACTACCTGCTTGCTCGTGCAGGTCATCCACATTTTGGGTGATGAGGTAAACATCATTTTTCATGGTTTGTAATTCAGCGAGTGCCAGATGCCCTTTATTAGGCGCAACATCTTGGGCTAATTTACGTCGCCATTCATACCAATCCCACACAAGTTTTGGGTTTGCCTTAAATGCTTGTGGTGTCGCAAGTTCTTGGGGATCATATTTTGCCCACAATCCTTCTAAAGCATCACGGAAAGTAGGCACGCCTGATTCTTTGCTCACACCAGCGCCTGTTAAAATCGTTATATACTGAGCATTAGCAATTAAATCTGCTGCTGTTTGGATTAAAGTATCTGTCATAACGTTACCAATTTCAGGATTCATATCATAAACTATACCCTTAATCATAAAGATAAGTACGCTAGAGGGCAATTCCATGATTTTAGAATCGGCTTATTTACAGGTCAAGCACGGGCAAACTGAGGCATTTGAAGCAACATTTAAGCAAGCATCTACAATCATAGCCTCGATGGATGGCTATATCGCGCATGAGTTGCATCATTGTATGGAAGATGACAATCTGTATTTGTTGTTAGTCAAATGGGAAACGTTAGAAGCACATACTGTAGGGTTTAGGGAGTCAGCAGAATATCAAGATTGGAAGGCGCTATTACATCATTTTTATGAGCCATTCCCGACAGTTTATCATTTTGAGCAGGTGGACTTGATATAAAAGTGAAGCAGATAAGACTACTCCACTTTTTATGATGCTAATTGCCTAGTTCAATAGTGGTACTCACTTTACCAGCGCGATCATGACGGGCGGTAAGGGTAATTTCACCACCATCAGGGGCATGAACGATCCACTCGACTTTAACGCGATCTGATGTAGACGGCGAGATACTCCAAGGGGTAGCAGATGAGGCTGTGCCATTACGTCCTTCGAGTTGGGATAGCATTTCGCGTTGTTTGCCTGTTTTAAGCGTTGCTGTATCAGGCAAATCAATTTCTGCGATAACACCTCTTACCACTTTTTTTTCTAAGGCTTGTTTCGATATATAAGACGGCAACCAGCCTGTATTTTGCACGACCATCCGTACTTGATAATTATCGCCACCAATCGGTGTGACATCGACTTGATAGATTTCCAATTCTGGGAAAATCAAGCCGTACCAAATCATCCAATCACTAAATGGCGCAATTTCTTTTTCAAGCAATGCAGGCGGTGGATTACGCCAGCAGTACATCATATCCCAACCACCCAGTTCAACCGCTCCTAATTGTGGATGCTCATAGTCGTACCATTCAATATAGCCTTTGCCCTCTAGGACATCATCACTCCACTTGAGCATTTTCAGGTCATCGGCAATATCATGTTCACGATACCAGTCGATATATTTGTACTCTTCAATACCGGCTTGGCTTTGCGGTGACCAAATTTCGACTGTCCATGCGTAAAGTCCGTAATGGTCATAGAGCCAATCATCAAAGACTCCTGTAATGACTTCTTTAGGGTGATATTTAAAATCATGAAATACCGAAATACTTGGATACTTTGTTAGTTCTGTGCCTTTATCACCAATTTTTTTGTAGACCCATAAATCTTCGGCTGGCATATCATCATCGGCTTTTGTGCCGTAAGGACGCAATAAAACACCTGACCAAGTGTGATAGGTCAATGCACCGCAGATATTGTTATGTTGCATGATGAAATCAACAATATTACGCACTTCTGGTTCAGATGTCGGATATTTACCTGCACCTTGTTGTTCGCTTTCTTGTCGCCAATGAGCAGGAAAATTTCGATTCAAATCTAAATTTTCTTTGATGGGTTTTGGTGAAATCGTCGCACCATCGTAATCTTCGATACTACCTTCTGGCAAAATACGATAATATTCGCCTCCAATTTCGATTGGATCACGACGTACCATTAAACGAGGTTCATCAGGATGCTTTTTCCATTGTCCGTTATCGTCACGCATCCGCATCATCAACATACGCCCATCGCCATCAATATCTTCTGTGGTTAGACCTTGCGGAAGTGGTTCGTCATCATACGGATACGGACGGGTACTACTGCGGATTAGCTTTGGCTTATCGGCAAGCGCCCATTCTGCGCCATCGGGGTTCACACGCGGACAAATATAATAGGTGCGTGTATCCAGAACACGGGTGACATCATCATTAGAGCCGTATTCGGAGGTCAATTTATTCAGCAAGTAAAAACAGGCTGTTGTTGGCGATACTTCTGTGGCGTGAATATTGCCATCTACCCATAACGCTGCTTTATCTTCGGGATTTCCTGTTTCAAAATTTGTGACAGTTGCCACCCAAACATCACGCCCTTCATAACTTTTGCCAATACTTTCGATTTTAACTAAGTGCGGATATTCTTCTGCAAAAGCATTGAGTAATGCCGTCAGTTCGTCATAACGATAATAGTGATCGAATGTAATATGTACCATCTTATCTCCTTTTTAATGAGATATTATGCGCGCTAGTTTACGGATTTTTGTAAATACAGTATTTGCTTGTACCGTGATAAACCACCAAAGTGGCTTATTTTAGTGTGATTGTTTCACGGACAGTACCAGCGCGATCATGCTTTGCTGTGAGTGTGATTTCTGAGCCTTTTGGCGCAGTGATAACCCACTCAGTCATAGCACGGTCTGCTGTATTTGAGCCACCTGAAACCGCCCAAGGTGTGGCTGATGTCCCTGTAATTGCGCGTCCTTCGAGTTGCCCAATTTCCACACGCTGCTTACCTGATTTAAGACTTGCATTCTCAGGCAAATCAATTTCTGTAACGACACCTCGAATATAGCCTTTGCTTAGTGCCATTTTAGTAACATACGTTGGTAAATAGCCTGTATTCTGGACAGCAAAGCGCACGCGATAGCTATCACCACCGAGTGATTCGACATCGATTTTGAAGGTTTCGAGTTTGGGTGTTGTCAAGGCTTGCCAGATAAACCATTCCGCAAAGGGTTCAATTTCTTTTTCGAGTAATTTCGGCGGTGGGTTGCGCCAAGCCAATTGGAAGTTCCAGCCACCGAGTTCCACTTTACCTAATTGGGGATGCTCAAATTCATACCAATCAACATAGCCTTCACCATCGAGATTTTCATCACACCATTTGAGGATTTTGATGTCATCATCTACATCATGGGTACGATACCAATCAATGAATTTGTAGTCTTTGATACCTGCTTGTTGCTGAATTGACCAAATTTCGACTGCCCAGTAAAAAATCCCAAGTTCTTCATACATCCAATCCGCACCACCATAGAGCAATTGCTTCGGATGATATTTAAAGTCGTGGAAAATTGATACATTGGGATAGCCTGTCAGGTCTGTCCCCTTTGCGCCTTGTTGTTCATAAATCCAAAGGTCTTCCGCAGGGAGTTCAGTATCGGCATTACGCGCCGATGGACGTAGTAGCACCCCTGAGAAGGTATGATACGCCGTTGCGAGGCAAATATTTCGGCGATTATCAACTGCTTTGGCAAAGGCATAGGTTTCGGGTTCGGATAATGGGAAATTACCTGCCCCAAATTGCTTATTTTGAGGTTGCCAATTATTTGGGAAATTACGATTGAGGTCTAAGCCTTCTTTGTTAGGCTTCATATTGAGGGTGACACCATCGTAATTATCAGCGACCCCTTCTGGATAAACACGATAGTATGTGCCACCATATTCATCAGGGTCACGCGCAATTAATAGACGGGGATCATCTGCATGAGATTTCCAACGTCCGTTAGGGTCTTCCACACGCATCATCAGGATACGTCCGTCACCATCCACATCTTCGTTGCTCAAGCCTTCGAGTGGGTCTTCATTGAATGGGTAGGGGCGCGTGCTACTACGGACAATTTTCGGTTTATCAGCAAGCGCCCATTCCGCACCATCAGCACTGATACGCGGAATCACATAGAAGGTACGGGTATCGAGTGCCATTGTGATACGATCATCTGTACCATACTGTGTTGTCAGGACGTGAACAAGATGTAAAGCAGCACTAGAGCCTGATACTTCTGAGGCATGGATATTGGCATCCACCCAGACAGCAGGTTTTTCGAGTGCATCGCCTGTTTTATTGTTGGTAAGGGTCAACAACCAAATATCACGTCCCTCATGCGTTTGCCCAATACTTTCGAGCGCGACTAAATCAGGATATTCATCTGCAAAAGCATGAATAATCTGTGTGAGTTCGTCATAGCGGTAATAGCGATCAAAAGAAACATCGACCATCTTGTAATCTCCTTTTTAAATTATTTTAAACGGAGTATACCGAAGGTCGTAGTGTCTAGCTATAAGACCATTCAAGATTTAATCTAACACATAATAAAGCAAGACAGGATTATGCTCGCGCTCGACTTCATCTAAGTTCGCAATGCCTAGATAGCCTCTATCATAGAGATATTCGACATATGCGCCTGCTTCTTGGAGTGCGAGTAGTACATCAAAACCGTGTTTCTCTTGATAGCGTCGTTTGCTAACATCATTGATGCTTAATGGCTGACCTGAATCACGGATAATATCCATCATCCAGTATAATTTTTCATCAATGCGGGTTTGAATGGCATCAATACGCCCATGTAAATCATGAATCACGTCTTCATGCCCTCCTAAAACGAGATCAATGCCGTCTAATTTACGCACTTTACGCAAAGATTCGCGGTAATGTGCTAACCCCGTCCAGTTGGTGATACTTTCGGCAGCGACATGCGGTGATGTCCGTGAGAGGATATGATCGGCACTCAGTAGGACATTATCAAGGCGCATAGCCACTTGCCCTGAACAATGCCCCGGCACATGGTAAAACTCAATGCCATCAAGGGTATTGCCTTCTTCTACCATAAAATCAACAGTGACAGAGGTAAATAATTGTTTACTTGCGCCATACATATCCAGCATCTTATTGACACGCTCTTGCGATAAGCCTGCGCGTTCAAGAAAAATCGTCACATCTTTGGTTGCAACGGTTCGACGCTCGGCATAATTGGTTAACACACGTCGATCTAGTGGATGCACCCCGACAGTTGCGCCGCCTGTCGCTTCAATCATGGCAGTTAATCCGCCAAAGTGGTCAATATGTCCGTGCGAGATCAAAATTCGTTCAATGTCAGTGACTGTGATTTTTTCGCCAAAATCAGAAGCGACTGTTCGCAAACCTTGTAATAGTTGTTCGGTACTTTGTTGGAAACCTGACCCTGTATCAATCAGAGTCGGCACACCTGCCCCTAGTAGCAAATAGCTATAGCCTATAAAGCCTGTAAATACTTCCATGGGGATGCGATATAGCACAATCCCTGCTTGATTTGTAAAGCGTTGTACAGCATGTGTATCAGTTGGTTGCATTAGGTTCAATCCTCTAATGTCGGTTAAGAATTGGCGTAGTCTAGCATGCTTTAAAGATTATCGTCATCAAATTGGAATATATGGATTTCAGATTTTGATGTGCCATCGCTGCTATTGGCAACAATCAAATGCTCATTGATGAGTAAACAATCGGTAGGTGTCGTGAGTTGCGGGAAAAGTTGTAAGGCTTGATGTAGTGGTTGAGATACGTCTGTTTCGGGATTATATGTATGTAAAACATGCAAGATGAGCGTGTCGTAATCATAGGGTAAGCCCATGTAATCTATCTTGATGTCAGGTAAGGCAATTAGCAACCGCAGCATATGACAAACAATGGTCATCGTAGGGGATAGTGTTGCTTGTGATAAGACACGACTTTCTGCGATACCCATGAGCATCATTGGCGAAATTTGTAAATTGAGTGCTTGTAAAAGTGGTATTTTATCTTGTATGGGGATTGGAATCACCCATTCTACAATTTTGTCATCTTGGCGCATCCCACGGAAGCGAAAGCCCGTACTATTTAGAGGATGTGTTGCAGGATGCTGTGGTAGCGCGATCATTTTACTTAAATCGAATAGCTCAATAGAAATTTTACCTGATTCTTCATCGCGTGTTTCGCTCAGTATGCCATCAAAATTTAAGCGATGTTGGGCTATATAAGTGTAATCATAATATTCTTCAGCATAGATATTGAATTCATCATCCACACCTAATAGGTTACATTCGCTCGTGTGCGCCAGATCAATACAGTGTTTGTGTCTTAATTTCTTTACATCAGGCATAAAAGGTTTTGGTCTCATTACTATATTAGGTTAGAATAAGGCTAATCAAAACTAAAGGCTTAATCATCGTACCGCATGTTATAATAAAGCATGTATCACGATTTTGTTTAACAAGTAACCATTGAGGCGATCAGTTTAATGAGTCAACAAACCTCCAAAACGCCAAAACAAATCAGCAATTTTGCTGAAGGTGAACCCGATATGCGTGAGCGCCTAGAACCGCCTACTCATTTACGGACTGCTACCGTGCCTGCACTCCATGATACTGTATCATTAAATATAAGCGATACAGGTCTTAATTTTATGGTCAGTTTAAATGCAGATGGTAGAGATGTTGATGAACAACAAGATTCATCATTAACACGCGGAGAAACAACTTTTATGCCTAAACGTGATACCCATATTGAAATGACAAAACCTATGACTTTTCAATCACCCGTATTGATTGTAGAAGATACTGTCGAATTAGCAGAAGTGATTCAAGCGACCTTAGAAGCAATGGGGATTGAATCCGTTTATGAAACACATGGTAAAAATGGGCTAGAACGCCTAAAAGAAATTAATCCTGAACTTGTCATTATGGATATTGGCTTGCCAGATATTACAGGCTGGAAAATGCTCGATAGTATCAAAGCCCATTACACGGCAAACAAAAGTGATATGCCAAGCATTATCGTTGTAACGGCATATGGTGATCCTGCCAATCGCTTAATTGGCAAATTGCAAAATATTCATAGTTACCTCTTGAAACCTTTTACGCCCGATCAAGTGGAGTATCTGGTGCAGATGGTGCTACGTGGCGAAAAACCTGCTGATCCGAATTTCGGTGGTAAGCCCTCAACGACGACAGGTTAGTCATGAATGAATTTGCATAATCGAGAGCGAGTAGCGCCGATCCTTGCGTTGCTCGTTATTAGCATCATTGTTATTGTAATGCTCCTCAATAATCGTACATCATCGAATACGAGTATTAATGCACAAAGTACATCAAGTGACATTATAGTTGTTCCAACTGCTGCCCCACCTCTTAATGCAAACACTTATGATTATCATGTCAGCCAAAATCAATTACAACTGGCTCTATATCACCTAGAAGCTGATGCGTCACGCGTCGGTTGGACAGCCCAAGATCATATCCGTGCGGGTAATTTATGGCGCGATATGGGCGATTTAGGGCGTGCATTGCCTCATTGGGAAGCAGCGATCATTACTGAGCCAAATGCAAATTTACTGCGCCAAATTGCAGATATTTATATCGAGCGTGGGGCATGGAACATTGCATGGGAGCGCATTCAAGTTTTATTAACCTTAACACCCAATAATGCGTGGGCGTTATATCATGGTGGCTTGATTATTGCGCCATCTGACCCTGCGACAGCCTTTGGTTATTTAGGGCGTGTGGCAGCATCTGATAGCGATTTTGCTGATGTTGCTCAAAGTGTGCTGGATGCCATTGGCGATACACAAACAAATTCAGATGTTATTTTGCGTGTGGGGACACAATTGGCTGCTGCTGAAGAATGGTCATTAGCAGAAAATGCTTTTCAGTATGCCTCCGATTTATATTATCCATTTGCCGAATCCACCGCTTATGTTGGTTTGATGCGGATTTTACAAGGTAAAAATGGCGAACGTTGGATTACAGAAGCCATAGCGATTGATAGTCAGAATGCTGTTGTGCGCTATATTGCTGGGGTATATTGGCGTGCAGCAGGCGATTTCCTCAAGAGTGAAAGTGAACTCATTAATGCGGTCATTTTAGATTCTGATAATCCAAGCTATCACGCGGAACTTGGCAACACGTATCGGGCAACTGGTAATTATTTGGATGCAGAAGTCTGGTTACAAACAGCCGTTATTCTATCTGATAGTGATCCTTTATTTGTCGAGGTGTTGGAACAATTTTATGCGGATGAAAATTTCAGCCAAACACAAGCCATCATTGGCATTCAACCTGATAGTGTAGAAACAACGGATGCTATCAACCCTATCGCAACCAACCAAGACCCATCAGCAATATCGGCGAGCGGTTGGGCAGCTTATTTACAAGGTAATACAGAGGCTGGTTTACTCTACATCGAACAAGCCTTGGCAATTCAGCCTGATAATCCACGCGCTTTATTCGATAAAGCCCGTATTTTCTTAGAAACAGATCGCGTCGCGGAAGCGATTCCATTATTACAACAAGTCGCTAATGGGGAATCGGTCTTTGCAGGACCTGCACAAGGCTTATTAGATCGTGAACAAAATTAACCTGACGATAGCAATACGTTTTTAATAATCATGATAAAATGCTGGCATGGAAAAAATACAACACAACACATCAAGCAAAAATTGGATATTACCTAATGAATCGTTTCCGCTTTATCAGTTAGAGCGTCGGCAATTGAAGTGGGCTAGAACGCCTGAAAAAGCGAGATTATGGTTACGATCAATTTCTATTGTGACGATTGCAATCCTTGTGCTGATATGGTTCGTTGTCATTTGGAATGATCCATCAAACTATGATGAATGGCACTTTATCTATATGTACATTATCGGAATTGCCTCGCTAACGGTGTTGAGTGGTATTCTCGATTTTGCAGCGATGGTTGTCACTTTTAGTAGTCTCCGCAATGAAAAAGTTCTCAATCGCTGGGATTTACTGGTGCTAGCAGCCGATAAGCAACAAATTACTCACAGCAAACACGCCTTTGCACGGTTACGGATAGGTCGCGTGCTGGCTTTTAATTTAGCGGTTCGGATTGCTGTGCTTATTATGCTATTACTCACGGTAACCATCGCTGGATATTATAGTGAATGGGGGGGATTAAGAATCGAAGATGTAATTTGGGAAATACAAAATAATCCACTTGAGTTTTTAATAGCTAGTATTCTAATAAGTCTCGTAAGTATCTTCTATTTAGTTGAGCCTATCTGGCGTGTGAAAGCCGTGACGGCAATGGGTGTTGCTTTATCGGGGCGCATCACTTCGATTTCTTTATTGGCAACCGCAGCCTTTTTCACGTTGAGCTTGATGTGGATTTTGCAAGCCATTATTCTCAGCATCATCACTTATAGCCTCGTCTGGATTGGTGATAGCATGTGGGATTTTTATTATGAATTCAACAATAGCGATATTGCTGAATGGTTTGGTTGGCTGAGTGTGATGATTATCCCAATTATTTATTTACTAGTTGCTTATGGCTTTTATCGCTTACTGCAATGGTTCGCCTATAAACGCATTTACGCCAAAATACCCTAATTAGCGCAGGTGCTTGTCCCACTAAAATAGACTTGCCAATCCATGATGCGTTGTCCGCAAAGTTGTGCCACCCAGACAGCAGGCACCGACTCATAGCAACTTAGCGCTTGCCCTGTCAGCACAACACGATGACAATCACAGATGATATGCTCAACTTGAATTGTATAATTAGGTAAAATTGGTTGATATTGATCGGCAAGTGCATCTGTAATCATTAACTGACGAACGGCATTTTTATCTTTTGAGTTAATAGCATCAACGAAGGCGATTACAATATATTTTGCTTCCATAATATATTCCCTCTATTAATCTTATGCTCATATACTACGATATATTTCGTTTTTTGGCACATTAATTAAAGCCTATGGTACAAAATTTTCGTTGCAAGCGTGTTTTCCTCTATGATAGAATGCGCTGAGGTAATTTAGAGGACGAGCAATTGACTGAAACTTCTGCAATAACACAAGGCAATCCGCTTATCATGCGGTTTATGGTATTCATCGTTCTGGTCAGTGTTTTCATTGGCGTGAATTTGCTGTATCAACCCCTGACACAACAAGCGATAGCGATACAAACAGGTGCTGCTGGCGATTTACTGTATGCTGCTGGCTTTGATGGGTTTACAGATGAATGGCAACAATATGAAGGGCGACTATCGGCGGTGATTGATGCAGGTGTGATGACTTTAGCACTCGACACACCTGATATTATCTATAGCACAAGTCCTTTAATTTATGAAGATTTTGATGTGCGTTTAACGACAAAGGCAGTTGCTGGCGAATCATCAAATGATGGTTACGGTATTATCTTCCGTCTTAACGAACCTGATACAACCGACAGTTGTCAGCGCCAATTTATTATCATCTGTGCATTGGAGCAAATCCCCTTATTAGATACAAGCATTGCATTATTAGCGCCAGCTCCGCAAACCGAGGCTTCGGGTTATTATGTCTTCCTGATTAGCAATGATGGTTACTATCAAATCTTACGGGGTAATACAGATAGCAATAGCTTAGAAGATGCCACCATCTGGCATAATAGCAATGGCTTACTAAATGAAGGCATTGGCGTAGAAAATCGGATTCGGGTAGTTGGGCAAGGCAATCAATTTATGTTCTTCCTCAATGATGAACCTGCTCTATTATGTGTACCATTAGAGGGGCAACAACCGACAGGCACATCCGATGATTGCCTCGGTGAAGAAACTTTTATCTGGGAAGATGATAGTTTCGCACAAGGCAAACTGGGATTAGTCGTCAGTGGCGCAACAATGGCAGGTGATCGTGTAGAATTTGACAATTTTACTGTTATCATGCCTGATGAGATACTTATCGAAGGAAACAACGCATGAAAGTGCATTTACAAATGCTAGGCTGCCGTCTCAATCAAAGTGAAATTGATATGATGGCACGTCAATTTGAACAACAAGGACATACCATTACTGATAATCCAGCCGAAGCCGAGCAGATTATCGTTAATACCTGCGCCGTTACCAATGAAGCCACTCGTAGCAGCCGCAAATTAATTCGGGAATTGAATCGTGCCAATCAAAGCGCAGAAATTACTGTAACAGGTTGTTATGCTCAAATTCAACCGAGCGAAATTGCTGTCATTGATGGCGTGCAGCGTGTTGTGGGTAATGCCGAGAAAGATAGCATCGTAACGCAAATTACAGGGATAGAGCCTGAACCTTTTGACCTTGAACCCCATGCGCGAGACCGTTCGTCAGGTTTTGCAGCCCGTACACGCGCCTTCATCAAAGTACAAGATGGTTGCGATAATTCTTGCACCTTCTGTATAACGACAGTCGCACGCGGTGCAGGGCAATCCCGTTCGGCGGATGACATTATCAATGAAATCCAGTATTTGCATCAAGAATTGGATTATCAAGAAGCCGTTTTAACGGGGGTGCATCTGGGGAGTTATGGGCATGATCTGGGCAATCGGGCAGGCTTGTTAGAATTAGTAGCGCGTATCCTAGATGAAACAGATATTCCGCGTGTGCGCTTATCATCACTTGAACCTTGGGATTTAGCCGAGGGTTTCTTTGATTTATGGCAAAACCCAAGAGTACAACCGCATTTACACTTACCTTTACAAAGTGGCTGTGATGCAACACTCAAGCGTATGCGACGCAATACCTCACAAGTTGAATTCCGTGCCTTGATGCAAGCTGCGCGTGAAAAAATCCCAAATGTACGGATTACGAGCGATGTCATTGTGGGCTTCCCCGGTGAAACTGATGAAGAATGGCAAGAGAGTAAGGCATTCATCGAGGAAATGGATTTTGATGGCTTACATGCTTTTCGTTACAGTGTACGGGAAGGCACACCAGCAGCACGGATGCGTGGTAAAGTCCCGAATGCCATTAAAAAAGAGCGGATTCATAATTTGATTACGTGGGCAAGTGAACAAGAAACACGTTTCGCAACACGCTATGTTGGGCAATTAATGCCTGTCTTATGGGAACACGTTTCAGGGTCATCAGAAGCAGGGTTTTTACAAGCAGGCTATACCGATAATTATATTCGCGTACAAGCCACACATCCGCGCGTATTGACCAACCTAATCACATCAGCACGGATTGATTGCGTTATAGATGGTGTAGCACATGTGACACCTGTGATAGAATAACGCCATATTGTTACCATCAGTGTGTGCATTTAAGTTCACACATCTTAAATCATTTATAAAGAGGACTACACATGGCAGAGTATAAAGATAAGTTGATGGCAGCCGTCAAAGATGCAATGCGTAATAAAGATAATGAACGCCGTGATAGCATTCGTCAATTGCAAGCTGCAATTAAACAAGTTGAAGTCGATGAACAAAAAGAATTATCCACCGAAGAAGAAATGGATATTCTAATTAAAGAAGCCAAGAAATTACGCGAAAGCATCGCAGAACTCAATGCAGTAGATCGTCCATCTGATGATGAAGAACGTGAATTAGCCATCATTGAGAGTTTCTTGCCAGAACAAATGTCAGAAGAAGAAATTCGTAAATTAGCACAACAAGCCATTGACGAAACAGGCGCAAGCGAAATGCGTGATATGGGCAAGGTCATGGGCAAATTATCAGCACAGACTAAAGGCAAAGCAGACGGAAAATTGGTCAGTACCATTGTCCGCGAACTTTTGAATGCCTAGTACCCTAGGATAAGCTATGATTAATCGTGTGCAACAATTTATCGAAACACAATACGGTATCCCAGAAGAGCAATTGACGCTTTATCTACAACGGTTTGCAGTTGTGATCGCTGCTCTGACCTTTGTGTTGGTGGCAAGTATTATCGTCGCCTTTGATAGCGTATTTTTGAGTTTGAACAATGCTGCGAGTCTAAATATTGGTCAAATTGCCTCGCGTGCGATTGTTGCACCACCCTCAGGGGGATCATTCGTCAGCGAAGTTTTAACCGAACGCGCCCGAGAAGATGCCCGTAATAGCGTGCCACCGACCTATTCAAGTTCAAGCATTGCGACTGTCCGTACATGGGATCAACGTGCAGAACAAACGATTGCCTTCATTGACGATATACGAGCCGCAGGGCGTTATGATACACAAGAACAACAATTATCTGATTTAGAGGAAATGGATTATCTCATTTTTGATAATCCCGATAATGCTGTTCTGGCACTTGTGTTGGATGATGATACTTGGGATACCGTCACAGATGAGGTCAATAATGTAATTGATTTTGTGTATCGTGATCGGATTATCAATGCAGAAGCCTATATTGCATCGCAACTGAATATTCAGATTAGCCCAACATTTGATGACCGAACCAGTGCTTTAATTTTCGATATTGTTGATAATTTTGTTAAGCCTAATACCTTTGAAAATATCGAGGCGACGCAAGCAGAACGAGATGCTGCTGCTGCTGCTGTCGAGCCAATTCAGCGTACATTTGTAGGCGGGCAAATTATCATTGGTGCGAATGCCCGCATCGGTGCAGAAGAGTATGAGGCACTTGCAGCCTTTAACTTGTTAGCTCCAGAAGATTCAACTTTTCAACAATTAGCACGCGCTTTGATTGCCAGTACATTAACATTGGTCATTTTTGGCTTATATATTGCGCGATTTTCACCACATTTGCTGTACACGCAAATAAAGCAAATGATGATTATCTCAATCACCTTTTTGATGATGTTAGCATTGACACGCTTATTAGGGGTTGATGGCAATATCTATTTATTCCCTGTTGCTGCGATGTCGCTCTTATTCGTTGCAATTGCGGATTCACATGTTGCAGTTATCACAACCTTAGGATTGGCATTTTTAATTGGTTTAGTTGCTAGTGATTCCCTCGAATACACCATCTTGATTGCAGCAGGCGGCTTAATCGGTATTTTAGGCTTACGCCAAGCTGAACGTCTGAATCAATTTTTTGTAGCAGGTGCGTTAATTAGTATTGTTAATATCGCAGTTGTCCTGATATTCAATCCATTAACGAGTAGTATCCTCAATAATGAATTTATCACCCGTTTAGCATTCACAATATTTGGTGGATTATTGCTGACCCCTGCGACAGCATTAGCAGCGATGTTTGTTGTGACTTTATTATTCAATTTACCAACAGCGCTCAAACTCATTGATTTACAACAACCGAACAAACCCTTATTACAACGTTTACTCCGTGAAGCACCGGGGACGTATCAACATTCTTTACAGGTGGGCAATTTAGCAGAACAAGCAGCCAATGCAATCGGTGCAGATGCTCAATTGACGCATGTTGCAGCGCTCTATCATGATATTGGTAAGATGCACAATCCCTTGTATTTTACGGAAAACCAACAAGATATTGGTAATCCACACGATACATTAAGTGATCCGTATCGTAGTGCCGATATTATCATCGGGCATATTACCGAAGGTGACGAGATGGCACGGCAAGCAGGTCTGCCACAACGTGTCCGCGATTTCATCCGTGAGCATCATGGGACAACGCAAGTTTTTGTCTTTTATCAACGCGCATTGAATGCTGTTAATGGCGATAAAGCTGCGGTTGATATTAGTGATTTCACATACCCCGGTCCTAAACCACAGAGCAAAGAGACGGCTATTCTAATGCTTGCAGATAGTTGTGAAGCGGCAGTGCGATCTGTTAAACCACAAACCAAGCAAGAGATCAGACAATTGGTATCGAATATTATTGATGGTAAACGCAAAGATGGTCAACTCGATGAATCTGGCTTGACGCTCAATGATATAAAGACCATCTTGGAAATTTTTGTTGATATTTTGCAGGGCATGTTCCATCCACGCATTAATTATCAAGATGCAGCAAATGCACCTGCTAAGAGTAATCCTGAACCGAAGCCAAGTGCTCCAACAACAACGCGCACAGAAATGGTGACAGCGTCAGAAAACGGCGCACCATCCAAAGCTGTTGACGATCAAGCCAAGCCTGAGAATCATAAAGCCACACAAACAATCAATGTGGTCAGTGATAAGCAAAAAACACCGACAAAAACGACTCCGAAAGTCACAAGTAGTCAAGAAGTTATTGTTATTGCAGATGATGAACCGCTTGCAGAAGTGCCACGTTTGCCTTCTTTAGATGAACGTCGGGCGACGATGTCACTCAATGCCACAAAGCCACCTGCTGAACCAAGCGATGAGGCATCAGATACTACTGAAACGGATCAAGCATGAGGCACATTGAGATTCAGAACGAACAGGCTTATGCAGTTAATGCGGAGCAATTGCAGCGAGCCATTCAGCTTGTGATTGATCGTCATGATATTGCAGCAGATAGTGGTGTAACTGCCGTCTTGACCACAAATGAGTCGGTGCAAGCGCTCAACTTACAGCATCGGCAAGTGGATGCACCTACTGATGTTTTATCATTTACATCTGATCCTTTACCCCCTGAATTGCTGGATGATGAAGCACCTTATCTTGGTGATTTGGTGATTGCGTATCTTTATGCAAGATCCCAAGCAGAACGCCTCAATCATTCGATAGCAGATAGTTTATGCTTACTCGTCATTCATGGCACATTACACCTGTTAGGCTATACACATGATACTGCCGAAAACCGTGCTGATATGTGGGCAGAACAAGCAGCAGCGTTATCTGCATTAGGCATTAGTGATGCGATTGTCCCTGCGCTAGAGGAAAGCGATCATGCTTAAAGATTGGTGGCATAAGATCAGTGCAACATCACGCATTAATCCTGAAGATTATGCTGCACAAATTAGTACCAATCGGTGGAACAGTTTGCAGTACGCGCTAGCAGGTTGGCTGTATATGATACGCCGACAAAAAAACACGCGGATTATGTCTGTCGCTTCATTGATGATTTTTGGGATTGCCTTATGGTTACAAGTGAGTCGCGTTGAATGGGCAATTTTGATTTTAACGATGACGATTGTATGGCTGACGGAATTCCTGAATGCAGGGATTGAAGCAGCGATTGATATTGCTGCGCCTGATATTCATCCGATGGCACAAGTTGGTAAAGATGTTGCCAGTGCTGCGGTCTTATTGGGTGTCATTGCATCCATTCTAATTGGCATTTTATTACTTGCGCCCCCCCTATTAGCCAAGTTTGGCATTACCTTACCAATTGCTTGATGCTGCTTTATCCTCCGAAAATCAGTTAAGCACTCCCCTTGATGTTACACATTGGTTATAATTAGACTCATAGGTGTCCATACAGTACAGAAAATTAAAAAATGCCAACAGCACGCGAAAGACAAAAACAGCGACGCAATCAACGAGAGATGGCTCGTAAAGCAGGACGTGCAGAATCTCAAGCTGCGCCCGAAACCAATATCAAAATTCCTGAAATCCGCATCCCCGGTGGACAGTGGTTAGTGATAATTCCAGCAGCAGGGCTGATTTTCATTGCGGTTGTGCTTGCGCTACGCTTTATCAACCCGCCCGATACAGGCGAACAACCCAATGCGATCTGGCTCAATAAAAGCTGGGCATACCAAGAACATTCAACAGATGAATTAGTCAATTTGATGAATGATTTGCGTGATAATGAAATTGGCGCAATTTACTTATATACCAGTTCGTTAAGGGCAGATGGTACATGGGCTGGTTTGGATACTGGTAACAATCGCTTTAGTGAAGTGCAACCTTTATTGGAAACACTCACCACACAAATTCGTAGTGTTTACCCGAGTGTCGTTTTATATGCTTGGGTGGAGGTCAACACACAAACCCCAGAATATCGTTTGGATCGACCACAAATTCAAAATACGATTGCTACATTCAGCCAACAGATGATTACACAGCTTGATTTTGATGGGGTCTTATTAGATGTTAAACCCATTTTTGAAGAGACTGAAGATTACATCCAACTCTTACGCACAGTTAAACGACAAATTGGGATTGATACGGATTTGATCGTTTCTGTTCCACCCGATTTAACGCCAACAGGCACAGAATTAAATTTGCCCAATATCATTGCGCCGGGGACAGAGTGGTCAAACGAATATAAGCAACGCGTGGCATTGCTCGCTAATCAGATCGTGATTAATGCTTATAATAGTTATCATGATAACCCTGTTGATTACATTGAATGGGTCACGTATCAAGTCGATAGCTATATTGAGGTATTGAGTACGCTTGATTCCAATACCAGCATTATCGTCAGTGTGCCAAATTATCAATCAAATTCACAAGCCCATAATACGGAAATTGAGACACTCGAAGCAGGCTTAGACGGCGCAGCCCGTAGTAGCAATTCACTGGATGATAGTACACGTCCGTATTTCGCAGGTGTAGCAATCTTCACCGATACGATTCCAAACGATGAGGTATGGTCAATTTATCAGCAACG
>JBAUIA010000040.1:0-37915 GCA_049680565.1 Phototrophicaceae bacterium | reverse complement strand
TCGCCAAGCGACAATGATTAAAAATACGAGTGAGCGTGTCATCAAGGAAGAAAACGATCTTGATGACATCTTACGACGCTATCATAATCTTATGGAAATCGTTGATAGCTCTGACTAAGAACTACTTCAAGACGCACCGTTGTGCGTCCCTACGACCTGTAATAACAAACAATTGTAGGGACATCCAATGGGATGTCGAATCGACTCTGACATCATAATTGAATTTCAAAATAGGTTCTAAAGTCTATTCATAAAGTAAGACGCACTATCCCCAGTAAATCTAATTGCTATATGTGACTATTCAAACGAGGCTATGATGACAGACTTCACCATTGGCACAATCTATCTCAATGTGCGTAATTTAGAGACGATGCTGGCGTTTTATCAAGATATTATGGGCTTGCAGCTACATCAGCGCAACGGTCAAACCGCGCATCTTGGTGTTGGTGCGGAAGATTTAATCGTCTTAACTGAAACATCAGATTATCGCCGTAACCGCCAAACAACAGGCTTATTCCATTTAGCGATTCTCGTACCTGACCGCTTACAATTAGCCAAATCACTCCGACGCATTGCCCAAATGCAAACGCCACTCCAAGGGATGAGCGATCACGTTGTCAGTGAGGCGATTTACTTGGCTGATCCTGAAGGCAATGGCATCGAAATTTACCGAGATCGTCCGCGTAATGCGTGGTACAAAGATGGCGAATTTCAGTTAGCTACTTTACCACTAGATGTCGATGCTGTGATGTCCTCACTCACTCAAAGTGATAAGGCTTGGGATGGTTTGCCAGCAGGAACAATCATGGGGCATATTCATTTGCACGTAGCTTCAATCCCCCAAAGTCAAGCCTTCTATCACAGTATTTTGGGTATGGATGTGATGGCAAATATGGGGTCAGCGACGTTTATGTCGTATGATGGCTACCATCATCATTTAGGTGCAAATATCTGGGGTGGACGACAAATCCGCACGAGTGAAGAACTTGGATTGGAAAAATACGAGTTACACATCCATGATGACCAGCGCTTACAAACGATTTTAAGCGCACTCGATGGCAATGGTGTTGCAATCATTGAAGACGATAATCGCTATACGATCTACGACCCATCGCACAACAAAATCGTTATACGAAGCTAATTAGCGAGGGTATTTCTCTCGATCTAAATGTCAAACCCCTGATAATGACAAACTCTATCATTAAAATGATTTCTTAAATGTCGCAAATGGCAAGCCTGCGTTACAATAGGTCATATTGTATTTATAAAATGATCTATTTCATCCAATTTATTTGGATACTTACTAGCAAAGGGGTGTGCCTGTGTCCGCAGAAATGGCACAAAAACTTGTACAAGGTGGCATTAAGGCTGTTCGTAATGGCGACCATGATCTAGCGCGTAAAGCATTTACACAAGCGCTAAAACTTGATCCCAATAATGAAGCAGCATGGTTGGGGATGGCAACCATCACCGACGGTAATACGGATAAACTCCGTATTTTGAATCGGGTACTCGAAATTAACCCCGATAATACACGCGCACAAGAAGCAATTCGTCGTTTAGGAGGCGATGCAAGTATTGATCCTCCCGAACCCGAAGCAGCACCTATCGAAGACCCATTACCCGAAGCCTCATCTATTTTTAGTGATGAAGACAATCACGATGAAGACGACGACGATGATGCTGTTATCACTGTTCCCTTCGATATAGATATAGAAGAAGATGAAGCTGTTGAGGATAACGCATTTTATGCTACAGGCGAGATTGCTCCCCTAACAGATATGCCATCAGGTGATACAGGCGAACTCAGCGATTTTCCAATCCCTGATTGGTCTTTGGATGAGGACATCCCCGGTGTTGATGATTCAGTTGTGCAAGATAAGCGTGTAAAAACATTGGTTATTCGCAGTTCGGATGATGTTTTTGCAAATATGCCATCCATGCCCACACGCGGTAGTGGCGGTATCCCTGTCTTATCACCCGATAACCTTGATCCTGAAGCGGTTGAAGCGGATGTGCAAGCCTATCTTGAAGATGCGCTTGCAGATTACCTCGTGCCTGATACCACATGGACACGTAAAGAACGCGGACGTGCTGGCTCAACTGAATATCGTTCATTCTTGCTGCAAGCGGGGGCAACAACCTTTGTTGCTGCTGTCATCTTAATCACAGGCTTAGTGACATTCTTAGTGACCAATCCAGCAACAAGACGTATTATCTTTGCGCCAACTTGGACACCTGAACCGTCACCCACCAATACGCCAACAGCAACACCCGGTGTGACCAATACACCATCACCGACACCAGAAATTCCACCATCAGAAACGCCTTCATTGCCATTACAAGCAACATTAGGCTTTGACGATCCTAACTTCCCACCGCGACCAACGGAAGTTTATTATCCCAATTCAGTTGTCGCGCTCTCTGTCCCTGATGATATTGTCGCGCTTATCAATAATGGTGAACTCGATGAAGCGCGTGATCTCATTGATGATGCCGTCCGTGTTGAAAGTGATACAGGTGAATTCCCGCCAACCTATATCTTGTCACAATGGCATCTTGCCAACGACGATTCCGAAGCAGCACGCCAAGTCTTATTAGATTGGCAAGAAGAATGGCAAGAGCGTGATAGAAGTCTCTATGATAATAGTGAATCGCTATTCTTAATTGCGCTGGCGAATGTTGATGTTTATGAAGCGCGTAATGGCATTGGTAGCCGTTTTGAGTTGCTTGATAATGCCCAAACGCGCCTAGAATCATCACTAGGGATTAGCGAAGGCGAAATTCTCGTCCCTGATCGGGTTAATGCCGATGGTTATGTCTTACTCGCAGAAGTCTTTGCGTTGCGTAATAACACCGACGGCGCACTATCCGTCATTAATGACGCACTGCAAGCCACCTTTAATCAACGGAACTTGTTAGGGGATACCGAATTACGCATGGCAGCAGCTCGTATCTTAGCTGATGCCCAACGTTATCCAGAAGCCTTCCAACAACTCTACTTTGCACTCGAATTTAATCCTTTCTTAGAAGAAGCGCTGATCTTGCAAACCGAACTAGCACTGGAAACAGGTCAAGCAGGATTAGGCGTTCTCTATGCCCAACAATATCTGCTGTACTATCCGGGTAGTTTGGAAGGTTTATATTTACTGGGGCAAGCCCGTGAAGCTGAAAGTAAATTTGACCTTGCACTCAATGCCTATTCACGCGCTGTTGCTGGTGATATTACCAATGAAGCCTATACCAGTGATCCCTTCTTCCTTGATAACTTACTGGCACGCGCGACGCTCTTAACACAACAAGGGCAACGTGATCTTGCAGGTGAAGATTTCAGCCTTGCGCTCCAAGTTGCTGGGGATAACCCTGCGATTCGGGCACGACGTTTGGCAGCCTCTTTTGCAGCAGAAGATTATGACTCTGTCTTGCTGGATGCCGAAGAACTCATCGGCGAACGTGGTGTTAATCAATCCGAAGTACTGTACTATCAAGGTTTATCATTGATTGCCCAAGCCCAAGCAGGTGAGGGGGCTAATGATAATTATGAACGGGCGATTGACGCACTTGATCGTGCCTTAACGATTGGATTAGCTTCATCTTTACGTCCTATCGCACAAGAAAATCTCGCCTTTGCGAATCTCGAAGAACGTAATTTTGATGATGCGCTTACTGCGATTAACAACGCACTCGATAATGATTACACAGCCGATAGACTCTATCTAAGGGGACAAATCTTAGATGCACAAGGCAGCTTAGAAGAAGCACTGCTTGACTATGAATTTCTCGTGACGTGGGGGCAGTATTTCAACTTCCCATTCTATGAAGAAGTCTTATCACGCTACGAAATAGCTGTTAATCGTGTGGGTATACGGTAGGGTCGTTTATCTAAAAATTGAAATAGCTTCAAAAAGGGCGTGCTATCATAATAGTGCGCCTTTTGAATTACGCTATCATGAACACCATTCATCGAAAATTTACAATTTCATCTATCACTCTATGCTACACTGTTACATAAGATAGTCACTTGAGGAGTGAACCATCATGAAACGTCATCATAAATTTCGTCGGATGTATCGCCGTTTTAATCAGAGTCGGATGTTAACCAATTTGTTGTTGCTCATTATTATCTTCTTGCTGATGTACATCGTCACAGGCGGACGGGTACTATTCTTCTGGTTCGTCCCATTCTTCTGGATTTTGCCGTTTCGCTGGTCACGCTCACGCCATCATCATGATATGCCTGATGATGACGATGATGAGGTTTACCACGTTTAATTCTACTGAAAATTAAAAAGGACTGTGCAATCGCGCAGTCCCTATAACATTTCTAATAAGTCGAATTTTGCTTATTCATCAGGCAAGCCCGGACATTGTGTTAATTCAACAATCGTATCATCACGCACCCAACCGAAAATTTGACCTTGAGGCGTATCTACACGTACAGATAACCAGAAACGGTTTGCCCCTGTCGATGGTGGTACAATTTCGAGGACATCCATCGTCGTTGCTTGTGGCAAGACCTGAATACGTGGCGCATTGACGCTGGCACTCTCTCGTAAATTGATTCCCTCATCCAAACTTGCAAAGACACGGCATAATCCCGGTGGTGTTGGTGTGATGCTCGGGGTTTGTGTCGTTGTTGGTGATGCGGTACTCGTCGGTGTCTGCGTTGGCGTGCTAGATGCCGTTGGCGTTGGTGTATGCGTTGGTGTATTGGTATGAGTCGGTGTCAACGATGCGGTTGGTGTCCAACTTGGTGTCCATGTAGGTGATGGTGTTTGCGTCCATGTTGCCGTTGATGTTGGTGTTGGTGTCAAAGTAGCCGACGGTGTAATTGATGCAGTCGGTGTATTGGATGCCGTTGGTGTACTCGACGGTGTTAAGGTATTTTCAGGGGTAAGGGTTAAGGTTAAGGTCGGTGTTTCACTTGGAAAAAATGTCGCTGTTAAGGGTTCGCGTGAGAACCAGAGCATGGCTAAAATGATCCCCAATATAATAATAATACCACCACCAGCAAATGCCCGATTCCGATTGCGCTTACCGCGAATAATATTCTCTAAGCGATAAATTTCGGCACGCCGCCCCAAAATACGGAACGGTTCTTCGCGCATGGCATCAATCCATTGAGCAGCAGCCCCTGCGTCACCATCTTGTAAGGCAACTTCGCCTTGTTCCATATAGCGTGTGAACAAGTCATTGACGATCATCCGATAGCGCTCATCTTGGGCATGTTCTGACAAGCCAGATAGCATATTCCGCGCCTGAATTAATTCAGAATCGTAATTTTGCATCACCAATTTACTCGCACGTTCAATTGTTTGGCGTGCGCGTGAATAATCGGCTTCGCTGCTACGGGCTTCCATCAATAGGGCAGACGCATCACTATCACTCGGATCAAGCTCTACAGCAAATTCAGCTAATTTGAGCGCATCGCTGGCTAGCACCGCTTTATCATCAAGATTATTGGAATTTTTAGTACGCGCTAAGGCAGCAGTTGCTTGATCTTTAAGCTGCGTAATGACCCCTGCTAAATTCGCATCAGTATCGCGTTGCATCTGTGCCAAACGTTGGCTAGCAGGTAATAATTGACGCACCCGTGCCAGTTTAGTTTTGATGCGTTGTAATTGTGCAACTTGTTCTTGTAATGTGCCACCGAGCATACTCAGTTCGACAGCAGCAGAATCAACATCTTGCTGAACCTTACGCACCATTTCCACACGTTCTTCAACTTGTGGATCATTAGGGACAACCCGTAACGCACCTTCATATTTACGAATCGCATCGCCCCAATTATCAGATGCCATCATGCGATCACCCTCATTCATCAATTCACGCGCGAGCGCCAAATCTTGAATATCGAGTAAGGCTTGTTCGACATCTTGCCATGTTAAAATACCATCCCGTTCAGCTAGTTCACGTGCTTCGCGGTATAGCTTGCTGGCTTCTTCGTAATTACCAGCACGCACCAATGAATTGGCACGGTTATAACTGACACGCGCTTCAAATGGGATACGGTGGTCAGGCACAACCCCACGAATGAGATTATCTTCTGCTTTTTGCCGATATTCCATCGCTGCTTGATTAT
This sequence comes from Phototrophicaceae bacterium, assembly GCA_049680565.1. Lineage (GTDB taxonomy): Bacteria > Chloroflexota > Anaerolineae > Aggregatilineales > Phototrophicaceae > JAUZRW01. The sequence continues at coordinate 31,833 of JBAUIA010000040.1, read as the reverse complement.
TGGGCGCACGACTCAACAAGCGATTCGCAATATCCACCGTTTGCTGATAATTGCCAGCATAATAACTCTCGGTCAATTCCGACATGAGATCATCAGTTTCGGTGTAATTATTATCATCGACAGGCACTTGTGGTGCAGCCGTTTGGCGGGATGTATTCGCTGGAGGGGTACGCGGTGGTGCAGGGCTTTCAGGAGCTACAGTGCTTGCTGATGGCTTATTGGGTGATGGATCAGCATCAACCCCATAGCGATTAAATAAATCACGCACTCGTTGCGATGCATGCGGTGTTTGTGAGGCTGCTTGTTGCAATAAGGCAATCACCTCTGCATTATTTGGATGACCAGCAACGGCTTCCGTTAAAATATCAATGGCTTCATCAATATCATCATCATCGCCTGCCATTTCAATCCGAATGCGTGCGCGACGCAATAAACCGCGTAAATGTGGATTTATATCTTGTGCTGCCCGACTCTGTTGAGCTAACTCTGCAAACAGCGCTTGAGCATCCGCTTCATAATCGGTGTTTTTGGCTTCACTCAATAGCGTGCGTGCATCTTGTTCTAATGTCGCAGCATCTTCCGAGCCACTTTGCATCCGTTGGCGTAAATTGGCAATGCGTTCTTGTAAATCGCGCATAAAAACCCTTCCTATGTTGCCCCTAAACTTACTCTATGATTAGAATTGTAGCAAGGGATTTGTTGATCTACGGTACAATCGTTAAAGTATGATACAGTGATATAATTAACCACTGCGGTAGCGTGGCATAGTGCTGTCACGAACATGCCGTTATAATCAGCATTCTATCTGTATAAAAGTAAGTTTCGATAAATAATTGGTAATAGATCGTGTAATTTTTGGCGGACATCCCGTTGGATGTCCCTACAACACCCTTATTTTGTAGGGACGCGCAATGGCACGTCCACGAAAATATTTATGAATATGATTTTTAAAAACGTATCACAGGTTACAAAAATTAATTAGTCAACAATTTATCATATAAAGTGATGCCCAATGCAGCCGATACAAATCTATCCAGAATATGCCCTCATCTTAACCTATGATATTAAACCCGGTGCATACGAACGCTATTTCCGTTGGGTGATGAATGACTTCTTGCCTGCAATGCACAAACGTAAAGTGTATCGTCAATATGTGTGGCTCGTTGTCAGTGGTGCAGGGTCTCATCCCGAGCGACAACTTGATTTTATTACCGAAGACCTTGATACACTCAAACGCTTACTTGCATCAACTGAGTGGACAGATTTAGAAAAGCGCTTACAGCAATTCGCAGATAACTACTCATCAAAAGTTGTCAAATATACAGGACAGATTAAAATATAGTCTTGTAAAAGTAGGTATGTAGAGGCGTTGCTCTGTCTGTGTCAAGTCTATCCGCTACACGCTATAAAAACGTATCAATGCTTACATAATGATTAGATTTAATATTGAAAGTAGTGTTTGCGATGAAAGTTGAAATTACAACCTTAGATGATATAGATGACAGTATGTTTGTGTCTCTTGCGGGTATTTGGAATACCGATGATACAGCCGATGTTGCTGACCAAATCCAAGCAAGGAAACCGACTTATCTCGTGGTTGATCCTACGGAGTGTATACTCACAGCCGATATTACCACCCCCATTGATGACGCATCGCCACAACGCCAAACCTTGGTGAACCGCATCGCAACACTCATGCAAGAAAATCCGCAAATGTTGTATATCATCGTTAATAGCAACCAAAACCAACTGCTCACAACATCCGTTTCTTTGTACGAAAAAATAGGGATTGCAGACCGCTACATCTTTGTAAAAAATCGTGATGAAGCGATAGCGACCATTCGTCAGTATCAATCAAGACAATAGAGTGGGTTATATTGCCCTCTACCGTTGGTTTCCAGAAAATTACTCGTCAAATGTAGTTAAAGATAAGAAGATGAGCTAAAATATATTTGACATAGCGTTCGACAGACAGTTGACAATAAAAGGTTCGATATGCGCGTTGAGATTACAACAATTGAAGATATACAAGGAAGTATGCTTGTATTTATTTATGGATTGTGGCGTGGTGTGGATACGGAATGGGTCACGGATCTACTAGCAGAAAAAAAACCTAAATTTCTTATATTAGATCTCACAGAAGCCATATTATACCCAGATATTGAACTTCCAATTGAGGAAGCATCATCATCACGACGTAATGGAGTCCTACGTATTGCAACACATATGAAAGATCATCCTGAAATGTTATACATTATCATTAATCCTAATCCAAGTCGCCCACTTAATACCTCTGTCTCTATTTATGAAAAAATGGGCATTGCAGACCGCTACATCTTTGTAAAAAATCGTGACGAAGCGATAGCGACCATTCATCAGTATCAATCAAAACAATAGAGTGGATTATTCCCCACTACCGATAATACTCGGTATATCTGTCCCTGCTGCAATGATGATGCCATTGGCTGCTAATCCATCGCGTCCGCGCTCGATGCTTGTAGTCGGCAAACCCAAAACCTGCGCTAGATACGTGGCTGTATTGCGCCCTGTATTGTAGTAATAGATGATAGTTGGCTGATTACTTGGTGTTGGCATATTCCCAACTTGATCGACACTGATGCCTTGCCCCAATAAAAATTCGCGTGTATTGCCTGCTAATCCTGCAATTGTGGTATTGTTATAGACTCGTATCTCAACATCTTCTGCTTCGGCACGCGCCCGCAAATCGGAGGTGGATAAGGTCGTTGCTGGGTAGAAGGTTTCTTGTATCAAGCGCTGAATCTCACTCGGAACAGGCACAAGGATTTGATCGCCATTTTCGAGCGTTTGCGGTAACCAATATCCCGGTGTGAGGCTGTTATAACTAATATCAGTCACAGCATTCATCAAGCGTGCCAGACTGGTAATCTCGCTGAGGGTCAGGTTCGTGCGGTAACTGCCTGCTAAATCGCTCCACAAACCCCCAATTTGTAAGATAAAATTCTGGATACCGCCTGCACTGAGGACATACTGACGGGTTGCTTCAATCACTTCTTGTTGGCGCTCGGTGCGGTCAATATCGCCACCTTGTGTTTTACGAGTCCGCGCATATTGCAATAATTGCACACCATCCAGTTGCTGACAACCAACTTGGAATTCGACCTCAATTGTGCCAAAACCAGAATCAGGATAAGTTGGATCGTTGATATATTCATCAACACAAATTTCAATGCCATTCGGCGCTATCCGACTAATGACCGTCTCAAATACCGTGAAGTTAATCATCACATAATAATCAATATCAATACCAAAATTGCTATTGAGCGTTTCCATCAAGAGACCCGGACCTTGATCGTCAGGGTAGAAGTTCAAATCCCCGATATAATTGGCACGGTTCAAGCGGTTTTGACCATAATTGGGTATATCCACATACAGATCACGCGGGAAGCTAATCACACCAGCCGTTTGTCGGACGGGGTCAATATGTAAGACCATCATTGTATCGGTGCGATAGGCATTTTCGGTGGTGAAGCCTTCACGCTCATCAATCCCCATCAGCAAGATATTAATCTCGCGTGGATCGCCCCAAATTTCGGATACAAATGTTTCTGTCGTTTCAAGGGGGATTTCGCTTGCTTCGCTAATCGCTACGGTATCGGTTGGGATAGTACCCGTTTCGCTATCAGTAGCCACTTCTATCGCAATGGTTGCTATCGGCGTAATGGATGGAATCACCAAGGGGGCGCTGGTCGCATTGCTGACGGTATCGGTGGCTTGCGCTTCAAAATCTTCGGAAAAGACAATCGCTTGCGCCACTTCGCCAACAGACTCTACATAAACACCACTATCCCATAGATCAATGACACCATCACGCGTGAACGTAAACGAGATCAGCGCACATGATGCCGTAAGCATAATGAGGACAAAAAAGCCGATGATAGCAAACACAAAACCTGAAATACGCATGGGCAAAACTTAATTCCTGATTGATGACTAATTCGGCGGAATTATAGCATAGCAGCGCATGGATGGAAGATGCTCATCACCCTACGATTGCTCCACGCTGATTCTTTATGGTGAGACTAGAAAAATTTTAGGAATCTTAAATAAGGGATCAGCCTCTAAATATTAAGAATCATACATATAATGATGTGCCTTTATAATTAGCTAAAGATGCTCGTTTTTCACGACCATCTTTAGCAATAAATGATAAAAAGACTACTCCTGAGTCAGTCCATCACAATCACCATCGAAAGTGATAAAATCTTCGCGCACCCAATAGGTGTCACCCATTTGCCACCATCGGTTCCCATCACTATCAATAGTAGTAGCGATACCTGTGTTACGGCGTGTCATCGGGTTAACTACAGGGTAATCTGTGCTAGGACCTGTTCGTCGGTTAGGGAAGAAGCCGTTATCATTGCGGAATGGTATTAACATACAGGTTTCATTGAGGCGTGGCATAGTTTCACCAACAATTGGCAAGGCAAAACATTCATTGATGTTGGCTTCGAGAGCAGCAACTTCACTGACCCACGCACCATTAATCAAATGCCACCATCGGGTGCCATCTTCTGCGATAGCCTGTTCTGTTACCCAAATGGTATCAGTTAACGTACCGATGATGTCATACTCAGTACTAGGTCCTTGACGGGTATTGACGTTATCGCCACTGACTGCACATGCAATATATTCACCCGGACGTGAGACATTATCAACATCATAAAGCCAGACATCACGTAGCGTACAAGTGGTATCATCACTTTCACGGATAATACGCACACCTGTAATCCCTAAATCTAGGCTAAGTATTTCGTTATCGGTATAAACACGTTGTCCATTGATATATAACCACATAATGTCGTCAGTTAGTACTAGTTGGAGATGTAATTCACTGGTTTCGAGGATCATTCCAAGATAGCTACGATAGCGTGGGACTATTCTATTATTACTAGCTTGATCGAGCAGATACACATTGTTATTACTATCTATGCCGAATTCCAGCCCACTTATCATTTGTCCGTCAGTATCAGTCTGTGCGCCAACAACGAATCCACAGCGTTCATTGCCGTTAGTGCTTGTGGGGGCAAAGTTGATGACCCCACTAAATACCATATGTTCAAGTGTTGTGTAACGTGCAATCGGTACGAAGCCATTAATTGGATTAATTTCAGGAATTTCGGTAACAGTACGTCCTTCATCAGGGATAAAATCAGATGCTCTTAGTTGACTCAGTCGCTCAAAATCGCGCTCGGCATTATATGAAGCGATATATGCTGTGCGCGATAAATTTGATGATATGACTGAATAGTCTTCATCAGGTTCATCAATCAATATAACTGTTGTCAAAATATCAAGTACCTGCGTGAAAACCTCATCAGGTGTTTCACTGATAAAAGTGAAAAGCGATATGCCATAGTATGTGGGGTCAGCCAATTGGAAAACGGCAAAATAGGCATGTTCATAAGGTGGTTGAGATACTTCTGCATAAGCAAATTCTCGGTCATTAATGGTGGTAGTTTCGATTGTTTGCCTAAACATAAATCGGAAAAAACCCTGTGCTTCTTCGAGTGCCTGAGTTGCGTTTGGGAATGTCTCATCAAGATCAAATATAATCGGATTGTAAATATCTAATGTGAGAAATGGGGCTTCACCAATAGGTGAGGTGACGCGAATTTGTGCAGGACTTTCTGCTGTGATGCGCCACTGTGTCGGTATGGTTACTGTATAATTATTTGATTGAGATTCGACGGTAGTCGTTTCTTGTGCATATGACGGTAAGATCATCAGACATAGCAAAAGAATACCGATTAGTATGTGTTTCATATGTAAGTATTATACCTTTTTATGTATTAGTTAGCTGATTTTCATTGTAATAGGAATTTGTCATTGTTTTGCTTGAGGAATGGCGATGCGAGTGTGATTGATTAATAAGTGGGTAAAGCCATACATAATATAACGTGAAGTTTGTTTAAGAAAATAAGGTTATTTTCGAGCCAGTGAATCTATAGAGTCGCTTTTTTAGCCCTTAGTTTTTAGTACACTACTAAAAACTAAGAACTTTATCCAAAGAACCTACTCTCGATAGACGGCATCAAATAACGGAATGCTATTCAAGCTCCCAATAAATTGTGACTCGCCGTCAATTTCAGTCGTTCGTAAATCCAGCCGACCATTACCATCAGTGATATAGACATAGCGATTTGCGCTCACGAACTGCAAACGATAAATTGCTTCATCGGATAAGGGCATTGGTTCTATTGTCGGGCTTGCGATGAAATACTGGCTTGACCCATTGCCTTCGGGCGTGGGTAGCGCATAAATGAATGAATCGCTATTCGGTAGCCATTGCGGAGGGGCAATCTCGCCAATTGTGCCGCCAAAAATCGCGCGTTCATTGCTCCCATTGCCATCAGCGAGATAGGCAGTAAATAAATTACTATCACCTGTCCGACGCAAATAGCTCATGTGCTGCCCATCAGATGACCATTGTGGTAATCCGAAGAAACTCGCTTGCACCGTGCCGATAATCCCACGATTGGAGGGGGCATCAATCGGAATTTGCCACAGTGTTGTTAAGGCTGTATCGCCACCCTCTAAATCACTATAAATCAAATCCGCATCAGGGATAGCCACTAAGACGGTTGCATCATTTGCCCAATCAATCTCAGGGTAAAAGTGAAATTCGGATGCTGTCGAAACACCGATAAAAAATAATAAATTGGTCGGGTCATCACGCCCTAATAAATCCATGCTCCGTAAAACCCCATCTTGGCGTTGATACGTGCCATGATAAACACTTATCACATGCTGACCATCAGGGCTAATCGTAATGCGTCCACCATCACTCGGGCGTGCAATCTGGGCAATCTCGCGCGTGATAACATCCACGCGATACACATCATTGAGGGGTGTATAGTAGGGCGCTTGCTGCATCAAGGTGTTGAAATAAATGGTACGCCCATCTAACCACAGAACATCCCCAATTTGATTTTCGCCGGGCGTATAGGTATTAGGGCGTTCACCGATGAGTTGTTGTTCGGCAGTCCCTGCAACATCCACCACCCACAATGTTTCAGCACGTCCTTGTGCGCCGCGTGTAAAAGCAACTCGCTCGGTATCAGGCGCAACAAAGGCTTGCACAACACCACCGCTTGCAATCCGTCGGGCTAAGGTGTCACCTGTGCGCCATACCATCAAATCGCCAGCGTTGACCCACGCTACAACCAATTGTGACTCTGTACTAGCACCGTCTATAATGGGTGTTACCGTTGTATCAGATTGTCCCAAGTTACACGCTGATAACACGCTCATCAGCAAACACACAATTATCCGTCGCATCAAATCGCCATCCTCATCTGTGAATGACTCTCATTTTATCATCAGCGACCTTAATCTGCTTCATCCGTTACTCATACGCTTTACGTATTATCACTATAAATCGCTCTTTCTCCATTGAAATGGGGATAGAGGTAAAAAGCGCATATTTCAATGTGATTATAAATAATACGGAATACACCCATGAAACATTATTTTCTGATTATCATCTTATTGCTGACCATGACCACCATCGCCCAAGATGAGCCAATTTCGAGTACCTATCGTGGTGATAGCGCTCGTACAGGCGTTTATGATGCACCTGCTATCACCGACTTACCGACAGTGCTTTGGGAAGTTGATTCACGCCGTCCATCGCGCACAACACCCGTTATTGCTAATAACATCGCGTATTTTGGCAATGAAGCAGGCGATTATACTGCCCTCAATGCGCTGACAGGCGAACAAATCTGGCAACGTACGTTTGATGAATCGCTTGTTTCTACGGCTGCCATTCAGGATGATTTTTTGGTCGTTGGCTCACTGGATAACATCATTTATGCCCTCAATACCCTAACAGGTGATGATATTTGGCAATTTGAAACCGACGGGCAAGTCTATTCATCCCCCCTCATTGCCGATGATACCGTCTATATTGGGTCGCGTGATAATCACCTCTATGCGCTTAACCTAGCCGATGGCACTGAAATTTGGCGCTTTGATACAGGTGGGCAAGTGTGGTCATCACCAGCGATTGCCAATGGCATCATTTATATCGGGAATCGGGCTGGTGACATCCTCGCATTGGATGCCGTTACGGGTGATGAATTGTGGCGATTATCAACAGGTAACACTAGTCCGATTGATGCGTCACCTGCTGTTATCGATAACGTCGTCTATATTGGTGTGGGGGATGGACGCTTCTTTGCTTTGGATGCGTTATCTGGCAATGAAATCTGGGAAACTGATCTTGATGGTGGACGTATTTATGCCTCGGCTGCTGTTGATGATGAGCGCGTTTATATTTTTGCGATTGATGGTAACTTACACGCGCTTGATCGTAGCACTGGCGTAATTCTGTGGCAATTCGCACTGGGCAATCCTGCATATTCATCACCCACTGTTGTCGAAGATGTTGTCTACGCCCTTAGCGAAAAAGATGGCTTGATGTACGCCCTTGATACACAAACAGGCGATGAGCTATGGCGCTATCAAACAGGCGCACAAGGGGATTGGCGTAGCGCTCATCCTGTCTTTGAAAATGGTATTTTATATATCACCAGCAACACACGCGGACTCATAGCCTTGTCAAACCCGTGATCTTAGGCACAACAAACAAAATCTTGTCATGCAATGTTAACAAACGAAAGCGACATTTTGTTATATACTGTTACTAACTAATACTTTATAGTTTGTAAAAGTGGCTATCATGACTAAATCCCTACGTAAAATGCACAAATCACTGTTGGCTTTTGTCAATTTTGTGATCGGGCGTGAGGAAGACACCGAAGCACAAGCCCTTCCAACGCAACGCAATCAATATTTCAATTAATTTATTTCAAATTTCTCCTGATCTAATTTACAAAAACACATCCAATAATGGGTGTGTTTTTGTTTTAAATGCCCCTAGATAGTTTCTGTAATAGAAATATCAGTTTATGATAGGCGCTGGTATCATGCTTTTGATAAGCAAATTGCAGTCAATCATCAAATGAAAAAGGATGTGACATCATGCCTCAAAATAGTATCAAAAATTGCCCACAATGTGACAGCATTGGACGTAATGTTGATAATGCCACTATCAAGAGCCTGATCTCAGTGAGCTTACATCGTGTCGCAGATGTGATACATCATTTTTGTGCTAAAGCTGATTGTGATGTGGTGTATTTTGCTGAAGACAGGTCAGAAACCTTTTATACCAGTGACATCCGAGAACGTATCTATCAAAAAGAACGCAATGCCGATGATATATTAGTCTGTTATTGCTTTCTTTATACCCTCAATGACATTAAAAAAAGCAGAGATCATGCAGGTGAAAATCCAATTGTAGCTGATATTAACCTTGGTATCCAACAAGGGCATTGTGCTTGTGATTGGCGGAATCCACAGGGTAAGTGCTGTCTAGGCAATGTCATGAAAATCGTCAAATCTCAAAATTAGAATGAATGTTCTTTTTGGTGTATAATAAAATCATTGATAATTTATAGCGGATGCAGGTCTAATTATGTCTCATACTCAGCTTGACCTTACGGCAACAGATTTGCGAATTTTTGTGCCATCTCTTGATTTTGAACAATCTTTACGCTTTTATACCTTGCTCGGTTGGAAGCTGTTGTATAAGGATAATAGCCTTGCAGAGTTAGAGCTTGCAGATACACGTTTTTGGCTACAGAATTATTATGATAAAGATTGGGCGAACAATTTTATGTTCCAAGTTAGTGTGAAGGATGCCCAAGCATGGTACGAGCATGTGACGAAAATCTTAGAAGTCGAAAATTTCGATCATGCACGGCTTAATCCGCCTAAGAAAGAAAGTTATGGTGCAATTACGACGCATGTCTGGGATCCATCAGGTGTTCTCATTCATTTTTCTCAATATTTGATTGAATAATCTAGGCTTGGTATGCCAATGACACCAATTATTTTGTCCTCTATTTCTATCTTCGGTACAATTAAACAATCCATTTAAAATTATTTCAAAAGGAAAACATTCATGCCGAGTCAAGGACTTACGGTTGCAGACTTATTCAAATTTGAGTGGTTACAAACAGGTAAACTCTCGCCTGATGGCAAACAAGTTGCTTACACTGTCACGCATATTGAGGGGAAAAAGGGCGAAGAGAAAGAATATTCGACACTCTATTTGCTCAATCGTACGGCAGGTACATCACGCAAAATGACCAGTGGTAAAAATAAAGATATGTCCCCTGCATGGTCGCCTGATGGCAGTATGATCGCCTTTGTGAGTGACCGTAACGAAAAACCACAAATTTACTTGCTCCCTGTTGATGGTGGGGAAGCCCAACAACTCACAGACCTCAAGCAAGGAGCAAGTGCGCCTGTCTGGTCACCGGACGGCACATTAATCGCATTTACAGCAGGAAAAGACTACGGCGAAGATGATGCCCCTGATTATGGCAAAAACCCGTATCGAGTCACACGCAATGTCTGGCGCTTTGATGCAATGGGACATTTAGATTTAGCTGTTAATGATGTCTATACGATTGAAGTTGCTGATAAGACGCTCAAACAACTCACAGAAAATAGCGAAACCGTCAAAACAGGCTTGAACTGGTCACCTGATGGACAATCGCTAATCTATACCAATATGATGCTGCCAGACCGTTGGGCAGGTTTTGAATCGACAACAGTTATCATTGATCGTGATGGCAAGCAACAACATTTGCTCGATGATCTTGGATATTTGGGTTCAGCGACATGGCTAGATAATGAGCGTTTATTGATGGTTGGTAATCTTGATAAAACCTTACCCATTGGCACACATTCTGATTTATGGATTTATGATCTGGCATCAGGCAATCTTGACAATCGCACACAAAATTGTGAGATGGGCTTGCTCGGTGGCTTGGAAGGGCGTTCACCATCAATGGGGCAGATGACACCGCAATTGTGCATCACCGATGACCAACAAGCGGTCTTTATGCAAGTGCAAGTCGGTGGCGAAGTCGGCATTTACCGCATTGCCCTCACAGGTGATGTTGATACACAGCGCGTTATTTCGGGGGAGCGTGCTTGTTATTTGCTCGATAAAGTCAACGATACCTTGCTATTTTCGGTGGCTGACATCAACAATACGCCTAATCTTTACACAGCAAAACAAGATGGTACAGAAGAAGAAAAATTAACTGATCTCAATGAAGCCTTCTTAGCAGATTTCCCAACATCACCTCACCGAAAATTAGAATTTAAAGGCACAGATGGTATCGATGTTGAAGGCTGGTATGTAGAGCCAACGAATGGCGCTCAAGCCCCATATCCGACTGTGTTATGGATACATGGTGGACCGCATGGCGCACAAGGCAATACTTTCGCATTTGATACACAATTATTGAATGCAGCAGGTTATGGCGTGCTGTATGTTAATCATCGCGCTTCAACAGGGTATGGTGATACTTTCTCAACAGCGATTAAAGGCGATTGGGGCGTACTCGATTATGGCGATTTGATGGCGGGTGTTGATTATGCGATTGAACTCGGTTTAGCAGATGCTGATAAACTCGGTTGCTGTGGTATTTCAGGTGGGGGCAATTTATCGACGTGGATTGTTGGACAAACGGAACGTTTCAAAGCAGCGATTCCGCAAAATCCTGTCACCAATTGGCAGAGCTTCTACGGAGTCAGTGATATTGGTGTGTGGTTCGCTACCGAGGAACTCGGCGGACACCCACACGAAATCCCTGATATTTATGCGCGTTGCTCACCGATTACCTATGCCCATAAATGCACCACACCGACCCTCATGATTCAGTGCGAACATGATTGGCGTTGCCCAGCCGAACAATCCGAACAATTTTACACTGTTTTACGTGCCAATGGCTGCAAAGTCGAAATGCTGCGCCAACCAACAGGCTCTCACGGTGGGTCAATTCGTGGCGCATTACCACTCCGCACAGCGAATTTACAAGCTAAACTCGATTGGTTCAATCAATATATACTTGATATTCAACCCGAAGCGCAAGCAGAGCCTATCGTAGAAGATTAACGATGTTGCAGTAAATAAAAGATTCTGTATAAGGGAGCGTCGCATGCGCTCCCAATAATAATTTTGAGGAAAAATGAAACCAGAACATTATCACGCGCTGACAGAGCGTTTGCAAACGACACTTGAATCTCGATCTGATGTGATTGCACTAATGGCGCTTGGGTCAATGGCAGCTACCGAGCGCCAACCTGATGCCTATTCCGATCATGATTTTTTTGTGATTACAACATCGGGCATGCAACAACAGTATCGTGATACCACAGATTGGCTACCATATCCTGAGCAACTCGTCTTGCATTTTCAAGAAACCGATCATGGCTGCAAAGCAATTTATGACGATGGGCATTTGCTAGAATATGCTATTTTTGATCGTGAAGAATTACGAGTCGCACGCATCAATAGTTACCGTGTGCTATTCACTAAAGTTAATCTTGATGAAGTCTTAGCATCAGTGAATATCGTGCCACAGAGCGTCAATCCACAAAAAGCCTACGATACCATTTTATCGAATATCTTAGTTGGGGCATGGCGTGCCAAACGCGGTGAAATCCTCAGCGCGAATACATTCATCAAACAATATGCACTCACGACCTTTGTTCAGATGTGCTGGCAACAGATCGCCCCTGATAGCCCTCATCGTGATTCGCTGGACCCGATGCGCCGTTTTGAGAAGCAATTTCCACAACTAGCTAAAGACATCGATAAAACAATCCAACTCCCTGTTTTGGAAGCGGCACAATCCTTATTGCGCCTGTGTGATTTGTTCTTAACACCCACGATGCCCAAGCCACGTACAAAAGCAATCGCAGTCATCAGCCAGCAAATATCGTAAATCTATAGAATGCGGTATTCAGATTGGCGAGATAAATCTCTAAAAATTCAATAATATGGGGGAGGTTCTTATAGATTACTTATCATGACCAAACCCATTAGGATAAATATCTTGCCATTCCTCGCGCAAGATGCCATAGCCAATGCCATCATAATAGGTATCATTAACCATCCGTGCCTTACGGAAAACAGCCTCTTTTGTAAAACCGAGTTTTTCTGCCAAACGCATCATCCCCGTATTGCCTGACCATGTTCGCGCATCCAAGCGGATAAATTTAGGTTCTACATCAAACAAATAATCACACCATAAACCTAATGCTTGATAGCCATAGCCTTTGCCCCACTCGTCAGGATTCCAAATGGCAATGCCTATCGCTGCCCAATCGCTTGCTTCACTAATCCAATAGCGCGTCACCGTGCCAATAATTTTATCGTCCCCATTAGCAATAGCAAGACGCATCCGAGGTGTTCCCCACTGATTGGCGTTGATATGCTTTTCAAAAATAGCAATACGATCTGGGATTTTCTCAACAGGGGTTTTGGGATAATACGGCGCATTGAAATTGTGCCATATATGGTCAGGATGTAGCCAATGTTCAATCTGTGGTAAATCGTTTAGTTCAAGATCACGTAAGCTGATGTCTATCGTTGATAGTTTCAAATGATGTTCCTTATGAAATATAATGACCCTTTATAGTCTATAAGAAACTTCATAAACTCGCAATAATATTATTTAACGTGAATTTTGTTTAACTTAATGTATGTCAACAAAAAAGACGAACAAGATTGTTCGCCTTTGTGAAACTTATTAATCGTGTTGATGTCAATTAATTGCGACGGGGTTGGAAAACACGCGGTGACAAATTGAAACCAAATTGTTTGAGTTGCCCTAAGAATTTAGGTGGGAAGCCTGTTGCATCCAATTGTCCGCCACCTTCATGCGAATAGCCTGTTTCAGTTTGACCGGGTGTTCTGTAAATGAAGAGGTCTTGTAGGGTCACATTTTCACCTTCCAGCCCTTGCATCTCAGAAATTTGTACCACTTTACGACTGCCATCTTTAAGGCGTGATTGTTGGACAAACAAATGAATCGCTGCTGCAATTTGCGAGCGAACAACTTCAATTGGTAAATCCATACCAGCCATCATACATAAAGTTTCCAGACGTGCCACAGCATCACGCGGTGAATTGGAGTGAACAGTTGTCAATGAGCCATCATGCCCTGTGTTCATCGCTTGCAGCATATCCAGCGCTTCACCACCACGACATTCGCCCACAACTAGCCGATCAGGACGCATCCGCAATGTCCCTTTTACCAGATCACGAATTTCCAATACACCTTTATCATCCGTACCGGGGATTGCTGGCGCAGTTTCGAGGCGTACAACATGCCGTTGGGCGAGTTGTAATTCTGCCGAATCTTCTACTGTGATGATGCGCTCATCTTCAGGGATAAACGAACTCAACACATTGAGCAAGGTTGTTTTACCTGAGCCTGTACCGCCTGATACCACAATATTCAAGCGTGATACCACACAGGCTTCAAAAAATTCTGCAACATCGGCTGTAAACGACCCAAAATTGACGAGATCAGGCACAGTCAAGCGCTTTTCAGGGAATTTACGAATGGTAATTGTTGTCCCTAATAATGCCGATGGATCAGACACGATATGCACACGCGAGCCATCAGGGAGACGCGCATCAACCATCGGATTTTCACGGCTCAGTTCACGACCAATTGGGCGCACAATCCGATGGGCTGTCCAACGCACATGGTCTTCATCATCAAAGACTAAACTGGTTTCCTGCAATTTACCTTTAAATTCCGCAAAGATAATATCAGGACCATTAATCATAATTTCGGAATATGCTTTGTTATCTACTAAGGTCTGAATTGCACCAAAACCGAGTAAATCATCCAGCAAACCATCCAATAAGATTTTATGTTGATCGTCAGGGAGATTAATCTGCATTTTTTGGAGCATCACCTTGAGCCGTTTTGCTAAGATCATGCATTTTTCATCATCATGACGATCCCAATCATCGGCTTCTTCAGGAGTTGCAAGTAACTTCACACGGAATTGTTTGCGAATTTGTGCGAGTTTAGCAGGTGTACGTTCCTTCGCAGGCACAACATATCCTGTATCTAAGACCCAAGACCCATCTTGGCGTACTTCCACTACGGTTACTTTGGTGATACCTGCCCCAACTGTGAAGCCTGTTTGTCCGATAGGGGCATGTTTTTCTTCCTGTGATTTAGGAATAATCGGATCAGGATCAAGATCATTCAATAAATCGTCTAATTCATCGTGATTATCCATTTCCGCAGGATGCGGTGGTGGACGACGTTTTAATTTTTGAGGTGGTGGTTGCTGTTTTTTATCATCATTATTGGAGCGATTACGGTTCAAGAGCGACATGGTGTATCACAATCCCCACAGGATAATATGCGTTTTACTTAGTGTATGCTGCACTACTTGAAATAAGTGTTAAGAAAAGTGAAAATCTGTTTTGAAATTCAATCATGATGTTAGAATCTAGTCGACATCCCCTTGTATGTCCCTACAATTGACTATTATTACAGGTCGTAGGGACGCACAACGGTGCGTCTTGAAGTATCTTAAATAGTGTATTCAAACAGGTTCTGAAAATCTTAAATCTCAATGCCTCATAGCACGAATTTAATCTATTATCCGATGAATTTTACCGTATAATATGAGCTATGATGAATAACATACGACACAAGCGCTTAGACGCGCTCTAGCAACCCTCTCTTATTGTTCTATCAATGTATTGTTAGATGTGGTTTATAGACCACATTCGATTTATAGACCCTCTTTGAACAAAACTTATCAAAGGATACATCCCTATGCTAGATAAATTAGCAGGTATTGCTGCTCGTTACGATGAAATTGAACGCCTGATGGGTGACCCAGAAATCGCATCGGATTATGTGCGTGTTGGCGAACTCAATAAGGAACGTAGTGACTTACAAACACTGGTCGATAGCTATAACTACTATCTTCAACAACAAGCCGAACTAGAAGACGCTCAAGAATTGCTCCATGATAGTGCCGACGATGAAGAAATGCGCGAAATGGCTGAACTCGAAGTGACTGAATTGCAAGCAGCGCAAGAAGCCCTATTCGAAAAACTCAAGTTTATGTTACTCCCTAAAGACCCACGCGATGGTAAAAATGCAATCATTGAAATTCGCGCAGGGGCAGGCGGTGACGAGGCAGGTTTATTCGCTGGTGATTTGTATCGCATGTATAGCCGTTTTGCAGATAAGCAAAAATGGAAAGTCGAAATGCTGGAAGAAAACATCAGTGGTGGCGAAGTCGTCAAATCAGTCACCTTTATGGTCAAAGGCAACAACGTATTCAGTCGTCTGAAATTTGAAAGTGGTGTGCATCGCGTTCAGCGTGTCCCCACAACCGAATCACAAGGGCGCATCCATACCAGTACCTCAACAGTTGCGGTACTAGCGGAAATGGACGAAGTTGATGTACATTTCAATATGAGTGATGTGCGCGTTGATGTGTTCCGTAGTCAGGGCGCAGGTGGACAAAGTGTCAATACCACCGATTCTGCTGTCCGTATGACTCATATTCCCACAGGTATTGTGGTCGAAATGCAAGATGAACGTAGCCAATTACAGAATCGTCTACGCGCACAGAAAATCTTAGTTGCGCGTATCTATGAAGCTGAAGTCGAACGCCAACGCAACGAGCAAGATGCAGAACGACGGGGTCAAATTGGGTCGGGGGATCGTAGCGAAAAAATCCGTACCTATAACTTCCCACAAAATCGTGTGACCGATCATCGTGTCAACTTCAGTAGTTATAATCTGCCTGCGGTGATGGATGGTGATCTTGATGAATTTGTTGATGAATTGACCATCGCACAACAAGCTGAACTCCTAAGCCGTACAGGTGAATAATGGTTAAAACGATTCGTGATGCGCTGCAAATAGCGTATCAGCAATTGCATCCAAGCCATACCAAGCGCTTGGATGCCCAACTTTTATTATGTCATCTGCTCAATGTTGAAAAACCCTATTTGGTGACTCATGATGACCGTATTTTGAGCAATCAGGAAATCACAGACTTTCAAGCCTTGATCGCACGGCGACAAAATGATGAACCTGTTGCCTACATCCTTGGGTATAAGCATTTTTGGGATTTAGTCTTCGCGGTATCGCCTGCGGTACTGATTCCACGTCCTGAAACAGAACATCTCATTGAAGCAGCGTTAGAGTGGGTAAAAGGTAAAAATGAACTTATCGTAGCCGATATAGGAACAGGCAGTGGTGCGATTGCTGTAACAATTGCTAAACATACCAACGCAACCGTCTATGCGGTTGATATAAGCCCTGCTGCCCTCGAAATCGCCCGAAAAAATGCTACTGATAATCAGGTCGATATTCATTTTCATGAAGGCTCATTGGCAAGTCCCCTCATTGAACAAGCCATCAAAGTCGATTTACTCTTAGCAAACTTGCCTTATATCCGTGCAGATGTGATGCCTGATTTACCCGTCACTAAACACGAACCCTCGCTTGCACTTGTTGGTGGGGAAGATGGGCTTGATCTTGTGCGTGATCTAATTTTGCAAATTCCGCAGGTGTGTAATCCGAATGCGCTCATCCTGCTAGAAATTGGCATGGAGCAATATCAAGCGGTGCGAGAATTTGCCGAGGCACATCTCGTCACGAAAGATATTCGCATCATCAAAGACCTTGCTGGCTTAGATCGCATTGTGGCAATTCAGTTGTGAAAGTAGGCGTATCATATGACAAAAGATTATTTTATCGAATTATTTGAGTATACCGAGTGGGCGAATCAGCGTGTTTGGAAGTGCGTTTCAACTTGCTCCGATGAAGATTATTTCAAAGCGAATACTTTTTCTGTAGGGTCAATCTACAATCAATTATTTCATTGGATGTCGGTTGAACGGTGGTGGATTGATTACTTAGCGACAGGCACGCACAAATTCCCGACACAAGCTGATTCTGAGTATTATAGAGATCGTGATGAATTACGGCGTTTCTGGGATGCTGTTCATAGCAATAATATGGCTTATCTACATACATTGACTGTTGAAGAACTTAATCGTAAGGTGAAACCCCCGTTTTGGAATGATGCCGATGATCCGATGACCGTCAGCCAAGCACTGACGCAAGTTATTAACCATAGTACCGATCATCGCGCCCAAACGATGGCTGTCTTGCACACGCTGGGTTATGAAGGCATCGGTCAAGATTTTCTCACTTATTTGCACAGTAGCCGTAAAAAATAATGTATCATTTGGAGTATCCCTAATGCGCGAACAGTATTTATTAGATGACAGTGTTGTATTTTTGAATCACGGTTCATTTGGGGCATGTCCCAAGCCCGTTTTTGAGCGCTATCAAGCATGGCAATTGGAACTTGAACGCCAACCTGTGGAATTTTTAGGACGACGGCATGATACTCTCATCCGCGATGCCTTAGCAACACTAGGAGCATTTGTCGGCACATCAGGCGAGAATTTAGTGTTTGTGCCCAATGCTACAACGGGTTTAAATATGGTCGCACGCTCATTAGATTTATCAACCGATGACGACATACTCACCACTGACCACGAATACGGCGCACTCAATCTGATGTGGCGTTATATCAGCCAAGAAACAGGCTGCACAGTCAAGGCAATGCCACTGCCTGAACACTTCACCAATCCTGATGATGTCGTCGAAGCTATTTGGCAAGGTGTGACTGAGCGCACAAAAGTTTTATTTCTGAGCCATATCACCTCCATTACTGCCTTAATTTTACCTGTTGCCGAACTTTGTAAGCGTGCGCGTGAGGCTGGTATTATCACCATCGTTGATGGGGCGCATGTCGCAGGACATTTGCCGTTAGATTTGGATGCACTCGGCGCAGATTTTTACAGTAGTAATTGTCATAAATGGCTGAGTGCGCCCAAAGGCTCGGCATTTGTGTATGTCCGCCCAGACTATCACGCGCTGATTGACCCATTGACGATTAGTTGGTGGTGGGATGAAAAAACACTATTCGAGCGCACCCGTTGGCAAGGAACACGCGATATTGCTGCCTTTTTGACTGTCCCAACGGCGATTCAATTTCAGCACGATCATGATTGGTGGTCAATTGTTGCCGATTGTCATCAGCTTGCACTTGAAACAGGACAACGCATCGACGCACTAACAGGCTTTGCACCCCTTGCGACTCCTGATTTTTTCATGCAGATGGTTGCAGCCGAACTACCTTCTAATACGGATATGCTTGCACTTAAAACCTATTTATATGATGAGCATCGTGTAGAAATCCCCTTGACCGAACATGGGGCGCGTAAATTTGTACGGGTTTCAATCCATGCTTATAACACCCGTGCCGATGCCGATGCACTGCTGGCTGGCTTGGATGAGTTCTATAAGTAAAAAGGCTAACTTCCTTACGCATCACGCATGAAAATGATGAAATCCGTATCATGGGAAATAGATGTGAAGCGCGATACTTCCTTAAAGCCATTATTGGTTGTTGCTTTTTGAGAACGCTTATTCCATTCAATAATCGTCGCCCGAAAAGCCTTGGGTTGATACCGTTCGCGTGCAAAATCAAGAATCGCAGCAATGGTTTTCGTACCATTGCCTTTGCCTGTGGTATCAGGGCGCATTCCAGCCCCTATATCCAAGGCATCGGCGCTATAATCTCCGCCTTTGACCTGTGCATCTGCAAAAAATGAAACATGCCCAACCAGCACATCATTGTCGTAAATGGCATAATAATGATTCACAGGATCACACATATAAATCAGTTCTGCTTCAATATCATCTGTATTGATGTTATACAAGCTATACGCATCCTCGTAACGCCAAGCAATCATCGTGTGCGCTGCTTCAACACTCATCGGTTCAAAACGCCAATCCATAATAATGCGTCTCCTGTTCAATCTCTATAGATAGTCACTTATTGGGTTTTTTGAGAAAACTTTAGCTTAAGATGAGAATATGATAAGCTGATTTTAAGGTTAGTTTATTAGGGTAAAAAATCATGTCAGATAAATATTATTTACACGACTGCAATGCTTATATCCATAGTTACCAAAGCACATATCGCGCCGAATGTAATGATAGTAAAATTAGTGTAGAGCAACAAGATAAACAACAAAAATCGGTACAGAATCTATCGTGGTGGCAACGCATGCTAGGTATCAAACCGCAAGTGGCTCAATCATAAAAGCGAATAATGGATAAGAAATGTAACTGATGTTACGCACTTAATTTTAACACAATACTGTGAACTTAAGAAAACATGCTACAGAAAATGACCCCCAAAGAGCTTTTTAAGTCCCTTTCCACTCGTGAGAGAGGGATTTAGGGAGAGGGGGAAATGCTTATCTTAAAGGTATTGAGTTTTAAATCAGAGTAATCAAGGTGCAGGAAGAATTTTTGTACTGAGTGCTGAGTGCTGAGGAAAAACAAAAAATTCTCAGAACTCACAACGATGAACACAGCTACAGCGTATCAAGAGCTAAAGCTCGTTTGAGCGCTATAAAGCATTATTGGTATTACATACTAAGGACGAAGCAATCCGATGCCTCGTCCATCATCATATAGCGTGCTTATGCCAACCCTGCAAAGCGATCTAAAATATGAGCGTTATGCTTTGCGCCTTGCACAAAAACATCAAGGATGACGTGTTCATCGGGTGCATGGAATTTTCCACCGGGGTAATTAACCCCTGCAAAACCAATTGGAATGTTTAGTGTTTCACCAAAGAGGGCAATAGGACCACTGCCACCTGTCATCGGATTAATCACCATCTGCTTACCGAAAACCTCTGTGCCTGTTTCGACCACTAATTGCACAAATGGATTATCAATCGATTGCTTATAAGGTGCAATCCCGCCATGCCGTACCATCTCAATATCTGTGAAGCCATGCTTATCAAGATGAGCGCGTAATTTTTGCTCAATATCATCCACCGATTGACCGGGAACCAGACGGAAATCAATTTTGACACTGGCATCGGCAGGGATGACCGTTTTACCACCACCATCTTGGTAGCCTGTGGTAATTCCTTGAATATTACAAGTTGGATTGAAGACAGCTTCACGGAAATCTTGCCCACTCAAGCCATTGACGAACGTATCAATCTGATAGCGTTCTTTCAAGTCGGATTCCCATTCAGGCAATTCTGCAAAGAGTCGCTTATCCGCTTCCGAAGCAAGCATAATCCCCTCATAGAAACCTTCAATTAGGATATGTTCTTCATCATCTTTGAGTGTGTTCAACATCTTGACCAAACGCCAAGCAGCACTCGGTAATAGATGCGCATCGCCTGAATGAGCATCGCGTGACATTGTTTTGACGAATAATTCCACCATCAATGCACCACGCAAGCCCAAATACCCCGTTGGATGCCCCTTATCATCAATGCCACCAAATTCCCAAATACAGGCATCACATGCTAAATCATCGGCATTATCAAGGATAAATGGCGCAAGGTTTGGGCTACCAATTTCTTCTTCGCCTTCGACCACAAATATGACATTGCACGGTAATATGCCATCATGTGCTGCCATCACCGCATCGAGTGCTGCTAAACGTGACACAAATTCACCTTTATCATCACCAGCCCCCCGCGCAAATAATTTCCCATCACGGATGGTTGGCTCAAAAGCAGGTGTTGTCCATAAATCAAGGGGTTCAGGCGGTTGTACATCATAATGATTGTAGAACATCAATGTTTTATCGCTTGTGCCATGACCACGCCCGACCACCACAGGATTCCCTGCTGTTGCGTAAATTTGTACTGATAAGCCACGCTTTTCGAGCATCGTCTTCACTAAGTCAACCGTTTCAGGAATCCCTTTTTTCTGTGCCGAAATTGTCGGAATCCGTAACAGGGTTTTCAATTCTTCCAAATAATCATCTAAATGGGCATCAATATACTGATTAATCACATCATTCATAAAAGTGTCCTTTAAAATTGACCGCTAATTGATTGATTTTATACCGATAAATTGTAAACGCTACTATCCCAGCTAACACCATTCATTTCTTATTTTATGGCACAACTAATATATTGCCTGTTTATCAGGAAAATGATGTGTGAGCTAAAACTTTATTCTCATTTGATGGCAATGCAATTATAATGAGTTCATATATTGATGAATAATATATTTGGAGGAATCAATGGCATATCAAATACAACAACTCAATTCACAACTTGTCTATATTCGATGGCTGAAAACGCCTGATACACAAACGAGCCAACGTTTCTTGGAAGAACTCACAAGCCTTGTCGAATCTGCAAGTGATGGAGTCTACTTCATGTCCGATTTACGACAGGGTCGCATTATTGACATCAAACAACTTCAACAATTAGGGGTACTCACACAACATGCAAACTGGCTCGGTAGTGTTGCCTTCTCAGAAAACCCGCTTTCAAGCGTTTTTGCTAATACCTATCATCGGATGCTGACGAATAATAAAGAACGCAACCTCATTGTTAAAGAAGCTGATAAAGCACTCGCGTTCCTCGAAACACTTCAAGAAGGCATCACCGAAGGGATTGAATGGAAAGTTGTTTTTGCATAATTTAAAACCCACGCGCCCAATTCGCGAGCTTACGGTCACTGCGCCCATGCTGCCCATCATCGCCTAATGATCGGCGTAAGGCTTTAATCAATTCACGCCGACTATCATCAGGCTTAATCACTTTATCGACGTAGTTCATGCCTGCTGCTTCCCAAATGGCATTGCCTTGCCTCATGTGCTGAATATACTGCTCACGCGCAAGCTCAGAATCATCCATTTCTTGCAATTTACGTCCATACATCACATTGACAGCTACACGCGGATCCATAAAACTGACTTCTGCAATTGACCATGCCAATAGGGCATCCGCGCCCATATTGCCACCCATCATATTGCAATGTGCCATTCCATAACTTTTACGCACAATCAGCGAAATTTTTGGCACAGTGCTATATTGCAAGGCTTGAATATAGGTCATGATTTTCAAAGGCATCTTGTGCTGTTCGGCATCGATACCAACGAAAAATCCGGGTGTATCATGCAAGAAAATCAAAGGAATATGGAAGCTATCACACATCGTAATAAATGATGTTGCTTTTTCACATGCGCCATAACCCATTGCACCAACATTCACCATCGGATTATTGGCTAATACACCGACAACATGCCCATCTAAACGCGCTAATGCCGTGATGAGGCTACCATCATAATGCGGCTTAAATTCTAGCAAGCTATTAGGGTCAAAAATAGCAGTGAGTAGATCGTGCATATCATAAGCCGTTTTGGCATCTTCAGGGACAATTTGCATAGCAGGGATTGCTTTATGCGGATCATCAGTTGTGCTGATACTTGGTGGTAATTGATTGGCATTGGATGGCAAATAACTGAGTACATCGCGTACCAAGCGTAAACAATCGGCATCATCTTCTGCAAATAGATCAACTTGCCCTGTGACTTCAGCGTGTAATTGCCAACCACCGAGTTCTTCAGGCGTGGCAGATTCGCCTGTTGCAATCTCCAAGATAGATGGACCTGCAACTGCCATAATGCTACCTTTGACTTGTATCACAACATCGCTCACGGCTGCTGTCCAAGAAGGACCGCCATAGCATACTCCCATAATTGTGGTGATCTGTGGCACATAACGATTACGCGCTATCCCCTTAATCGGATAGACCATACTCATCATGCCGACTGATCCCATAATATCGGGGATACGCGCACCGCCACCATCCCCTAAATGAATGATGGGATACCCTTTTTGGATAGCATATTGTGCACCTTCAAATTGCTTGCCAACACCCACGCGTCCACCTGCACCTGCCATTACCGTTGCATCATCAGCCGATAGATACACTGTACGCTGATTAATTTCACCGTAACCACAAATTTTACCATCTGCTGGCGTTTTATCAGCGACTTCGGATAAATCACTATGTGCCAATTGTCCTATTTCATCAAATGTATCCTCATCCAATAAGTGAGTGATGCGTTCACGGGCGGTGAGTAAGCCTTTTGCATGTTGGCGTGCAATACGCTTATCACCACCCATTGTTTTGGCGTGTTCAAGGCGTTGTTGTAGGTTATTCAAATGATATGGGTCAGGATTTGGCATGGTTAATCGTCTTTCACAAGATAACGTATTGTCATATCACCATTGTACCGAGGCTAAAGGCAATTGCGCCAAAATACGCTACTATTACAACTTACGCCAAGATGTGAAATGACTAGCTGATGGCTGACAAAAGCCTGTGATTTTGCTTAGTTTATTGATTGTTGGGCAGTCTATATAGCATAAATGATGATCGTGATAAGGGAGTTTTTACAATGCTGGAAGAATTTCGGTATCAACAAGCAATTGAAGTGCGCTTTGCTGATTTAGATGCGTTAGGGCATCTTAATAATGCAACGTATCTCACGTATTGCGAACAAATCCGTATTCGTTATATACAAGATGTTTGTGGGCGCAGTGAGAATTGGAATCAACTTGGTATGATCCTTGCCCGAACAGAAATTGATTATCTACAACCGATTACATTTGAAGATACCGTTACACTCCATATCCGTGTGAGTCGTTTAGGGGGTAAGAGTTTTGATATGCTTTATGCCATTACACGACAAGCCGAAGATGACGACAGGGTACATATCGCTGCCCAAGCAAAAACAGTCATGGTCTCGTTTGATTATCATACGCAATCAACCATAGCCGTCCCTGAGTTTTGGCGAACAGCGATTACAAGTTATGAGCCACAACTTTAAGATTCATCATCGTGTAAGACCTGTTGAACCATTTGTACCAAGACGCTATTTGGAAAGGGTTTTGTCAAAAGGTGTGTGAAGCCCGCTTGGCGACAGTTTGCTTCATAGATCATCATTTGGGCAGAAACTAAGATGACCTTGATGGGGTGTTGAAGGCGAATTTTTTGTAAGACTTCTAGCGTTTTTTCTGCACTAGTTGCGTCTAATCGTAAATCAGCAATGATGAGGTCAGCCGTATCTGTTTCAAAATACGCTTGAATAGAATCCAAACTACTGATTGTTAGAGGCTCATAATCCGCAAGTGTAAGCACATCACGATATAATTCAAGTAATATGAGGTCGTCTTCAAGTATAACAATTTTGAACATGGA
Source organism: Phototrophicaceae bacterium (assembly GCA_049680565.1). Lineage (GTDB taxonomy): Bacteria > Chloroflexota > Anaerolineae > Aggregatilineales > Phototrophicaceae > JAUZRW01. Next base: position 6,806 of record JBAUIA010000040.1, on the reverse strand, counting down.
TATTTTCCTCAATGGGTGATTGCTCTAGCGCATAAATAGAAATAAAAATCCCCTAATTATTGGGGGATAATGTGAGAATCTAATACAGTATAGTATATAATATATAATGTAATCACGATTATGAAATGAATTGAGTTTCTGGAGATAGCATGAGTAACTACGATTTTGAAACTATGAATGAAAATGCCTTTTACGATAAGGCAAAAAATTGGTCACCTGCAAGTATTGATATTCGTCCATTGATGCGAACCGTCTATTTATGGATGATGTTTGGCTTGCTGACAACCGCAGGGATTTCCGCATTTGTTGCATCACAACCGATTGAAGCAATTGCTCAATTGGCTAACTTCATGTTGCCGATTGTTCTCTTACAATTGGGTTTAGTGATTGGTATCAATTGGGGCTTCAATAAATTATCCCCATCAATGGCAGCGATTTTATTCTTTGCATACGCTGCACTGAACGGCTTGCTATTTGGTGTGATCTTTTTCTCGTACATTGCAGCAGGGCAGAGCATGGCAATTGCGAATGCCTTCATCACAACAGCAGGTCTTTTCGGTACGATGACCGTTATTGGTTACACCACCAAAGTTGACCTCAGTAAATATGGTAGCTTCTTGATGATGGCTGTTATTGGCTTGTTCATCGCTATCCTTGTCAATATGTTCCTTGGCAGCAGCGTACTTGATTTGGTCATTAGCGTGATTGGTGTTCTGGTCTTCACCGCATTAACCGCATACGATACACAACGCATCAAGGAAATGGCGCAATCGTTGGTAGGACAAGGGCAAAGTCAAAGTGACATGGCAGCTAAATTAGCGATCATGGGCGCACTCAAACTTTACCTTGATTTCATTAACCTATTCTTGTTCCTCTTACGCCTCTTTGGTGGCGGCGGACGCGACTAACACGAGCGATTTTGTAAGGGTAACTCACACTGAGTTGCCCTTTTTTGATCAGTTTTATCTACGTGATCCCTCATGACTTACTGACCTTACGTAAAATATTTAAAACCATTTATCACAGCCAAGATTTGAGCATAAAAGAGTGCTGTGTTGATGGTTCTGAGTTCTGAGAAAAATAATTTTTATTCTTACTTAGCACTCAATACACAGCACTCAGTACAAAAAATCTTGTTAAGTGCTTGCTTTACCCTCGCTGATGTGGCTTAAAATTAATTGCGTAACATCACTTACTTAGAAACATTCCCCTGCAATCTATGAATAAGTACATAATTAATTTAAAGTTGAAAACATAAATATTTATATTTAAGCACAATACAATAACAATCTCTTCATTCTTATTTGATCCGATAAGACCTATAATTTGATATAGAGAAAATTTGTTTTAATCGAGGAAATAAATGGCACGCGCACTCATAGTCGAAGATGATGAAGCATTGCAACGCTTGTATGAACGTGTTTTAACGTTGAATGGCTATGATACACACTGTGCTGGTGATGGTCATATCGCAATTGATTATCTTGAACATTCGCCATCACCCAACTTAATTATCCTTGATATTCGTATGCCAAATTGTAATGGTTACGAAGTTTTGAAGTACCTACAAAATTACCCCAATATCGACGCAGTGCATGTGGTTATCGCAACTGCTACAACCGATTTTAGCTCCTACTGTGATATGCTGCCTTCAACAGATTTTCTGCTCAAACCTATTTTGCCGACGCATTTGCAATCAATCGCCAGAACAATCAATCGCTAAATATTCATATCCTATACTTCAGTAAAACCTAATCTTTCAAGGCTTGTTTTTACGATGAATAAAGGACTATAATAATTGAAGTTAAATACAATTATTTTAAATAAATTTTGCCTGCAAAGTATCCTGCTATCCGAACCGAAAAATACCTTCTTACTATAGCGTCTCTATTATTGCGCTAATGACCCTAACCCTACATATACAATAGGATACTCAATGACGACACCGTCTCTAATGCTGTCGGAACGCTCTAATTATCATCATTTGGTATTAGATATTGGCTGGTTTGCAATTGCGCTGGCTGCTACATCACGCTTTATGCAATTTTACGCAATTCGTATGGGTGCTGATGCAATTGCACTCAACTTGTTGACCGCCTTACCGGCTATTGTGCTTGTCTTTAGTACAAGCCTGAGTATATGGTGGCGGAGTCGTTACGAAGATTCTGTTCATGCGCTTTCGCTACCCAGTTTAGGGTATCGCTTCATCTTTTTGTTGCCAGCCTTCGCGCCCTTTTTCCCAATTGAATGGCGTGTATTATGGCTCATTTTATCAGCCGTGTTACCTGCGCTTGTACAAGGGATGGCGAATACGATCTTCTTGGTGGTGATGCGCGAGACTGTCTCGCATGAGCAAATTCCTTCATTGCTTGCACGGCGACAATTTGCGCTCAATATCATGCTATTGATTGGAGTATTTGGTTTTGGGTTCTTACTAGAAACACTGCCATTTCCTATCAACTATCAGGTGATGTTCGTCTGTGCCTTTATTTTTGGACTTGTCAGCCAATGGCATCTCACACGCTTGCAATCGATTGTGCCACCTCATAAAACAAAACGTGTTGAAAAAGGCGCATTTAAACGCTTACTCAAAACCGATGAATTTCAATCGGTTGTCCTCGTAACGATGCTCAGTTATGTGGGATATTTTAGTGTTTTCGCTGTTTTACCCCTGTTTTTAGAGCGCCAATTAGGGGCAGATGAAGGCTATGTAGCGTTATTTGGGGTCTTTGAACTGATTGCAGGAGCGGGTATTACCCTGCTGCTCGACCCCATCTTACGACGCTTAGGTAGTCGCACAACCATAGCAATCAGCATGTTCATCACAGCCTTGGCTGCTGTAGCGATTGCACTCGCACCAACCCTTAATATGGCACTCATTGGTGCATTATTGACAGGTATTGGTTGGAATGCCAATAATGTGGGTATTTTTCGCTTCTTCACAGAACGTACATCCGCTAATGATATGAGTGCCTCGACCATCTTCCATCAAATTATCTTCTTGGCGATGTTCATTGGTCCGATGTTGGGCAATGTTATTGCAATGACGGGTATTTCGCTCAGTGGCATTTTGCTCATTGGCGCAATCTTACGTGTATTAGCAGCAATCTTTACTCATTTTGGCTTACGCCTATTTGGTAAACGTGTTGTGCGACCTATTGCCCATGTTGAAAGCGCCTAAACGACGCTCAGATGCGTGGCATATTTAGCGCTCAAATAAGCGCATCATGTAATCTGTTGATAAGCCTTGGGTTTCAAGATGACTTTTTAACTTACGGCGTGCATCATGAATCAGTTTATAGAGTGCGTTGCGGTTCGTACCCATGCGTTCCGCAACCACATCCATCGGCACATCTTCTAAAGCAACCGCTACTAACGCTTGATATTGGCGTTCTGTTAAGGCTTCACGGAATCCGAGCATGATTTTATCAAAGACATCATCGCGCTCTGTTGCGCGTTCGGGGTTGGGTGGGGCATCCGTGACCATATTCGCTTCTGCGGATAAAAAGTCACCATCTTTTGTGAGATCATCTAAACTGAAATTTTTGTATCGAGCGCGTCTGAGGGTACTAATTGCCAAGCGAACAGCAATTTTATTTGTCCATGTTGTAAAACGGCTTTCACCACGAAATGAATCCAGATTATCCATCACACGCAATACCGCATCTTGTGCCATATCGCCTGCCATTGCCTGAATTTCCTTAGCAGCAAGGTCGCGTAAATCACTGCGGTCTTGGCTTAAATAATAGTAAATACTACGATGGATACGCTTGCGTAAATCTTCGAGAGCTTCTTGTTGTACGAGTCCATCAGCGCGGAGGTCATGCAACCATTGTTCATTCGTGCGATCTGTCATAGATACCCTATATGGAAAGCCCATTAATTAAAAATACAGTTAATCTATGAAGTTTAACTGCATTAAGGCGTTAATCCAAGGATTGTTTAGCACTTGCTCATGCTATTCAATTGGCGCAAATGTAATCCGTACCGTGAGATGACTAAGGCGTATTTCATCGCCATCTCGTATGACACGAGGTTGATCGGCAAATAATTTTTGTCCGTTTAAGTATGTCCCATTTGCACTTTCATTATCAACCAGTAAGAGCGACCCATGTTCAGCTTGGATTTTGGCATGGACACGCGATACACCCTTATCAAGACCACCAACAGTACTTAAATCGAGGTATGCTGGGTTCGTATCTTTGGGACTTTTGCGACCTAAGATGATTTCGTCAATTTCATCATAATTAAAGACAAAACTATGATTGCTATCAACCACACTGATAATCAGGTTCATTTGATTTTTAAAACGGGCAGACCCCCAGCGCGGTACACCTTTTTGATAATCGGCGTTATCATACTTTTTGGTTGTAATTGTTGGTTGTGTCAGTAAGCGACCGCAGGCTTCGCAAATGACAGTAGCATCTGCATTCTCATGACTGCAATCTGGGCATTTAATCACGTTCAAAATCTCCACATTACTTGTGCATATTCACTGATGTTATCATCATACCTGAAATCACTAAGCGATTATATATATAATAACCTCAGTTTTGGATCATCCAGATATTGAAATGATATAATTTAGTCGCATTTTTTGAAGAGAAGTTCTTAGCTTTTAGTCTTTATTGAACCGCTAAAGACTAAGCACTAATGGCTAAAAACTTAACTGCATAGATTGCAAGACTCAAAAATATCTTTTTTCCTTAATGAAGAACTAATCTTATAATCCTACCGTACAACAGGAAAATACTCTAACCAAATGTAACCCGCAATACGATTTTCCCAACACGAATATCATCGCCATCGCGTAGAACACGCATTTTATCTTCAATTAAGCGCTGTCCATTCAAAAAAGTGCCGTTCGAGCTATTATTATCGCGGATATGTAACGCCCCATCACGCCGAACAATTACAGCATGTTTACGAGAAACACCCATCTTAGAGGCGCGTTCAGGCGTTAGATCAATTGCTGGCAAATAGTCTATAGTCGGATCTTTACGCCCAATGACCAATTCTTCAACTTCATCATGGTCAAATTCAAATGTTGTTTTACCATCTAATACATCAAGTTTGAGATGATTACCAAAGCGCACAGAGCCATATTTTGGGCTACTTTCAACCTCACTATCATCCGTATTAATAATCGCAGTGCCTGATGGTGCAATCAATAAATCGCCACAGCGTGTGCAGATTTTTGTATTGATCTCATTTTCATAATCACAATTTGGACAAATTTTCACGCTTATGTCTCTCTTTTAGGGTGGACTAACATCAATCTTAATCTATTATAGCGACTTCTTCATTGTTCTATGGTTATGGAATGGTTAGTAATGACTTATATGCTTTATAAACGCACTTTTGAATTTTAAACAGGCAATTTGTCACCTTTTGTATCCTACTTGGCTCTATTATTATGACTGTAAATGATGTCAATTAGCACATCAAGTTTATGTGTTGGAGAATTTAAGTTATGAGTAATCATCCTACAGGGGATCAGGATAACGATCCGAATACCCCCAACAACAATAACAACAACTTTTTTAATGGATCAGGTTCGCAACGCTTCTGGTTGATTATTGGTTTAGGTGTTTTGTTCTTGCTGATTTTAGTGTTTACAAGTAATCAGCAACGCACAAGTTCTGACCTTTCAATTACCGAATTAGTCGATGCGCTCGAAGCGGGACAAATTACAGATATTGTCATTCGTGGTGGCGAAGAAATTGAAGTCACTTATGCTGCAACAACTGATGGTGTCCAACGAACAGAAGCCTCTTTCATTGATGTCAGTGATAGCCTCGTAACCACCTTAACAGAATACGGTGTGAGTAGCGATGCGTTGCGCGATGTCAATATTTCTTATGAACCGGGCGATCAAACCCGTGCATTACTCATTCAATTTGCCATTGCTATCATTCCATTCTTGATTATTGGGTGGTTTGTTTGGCGTATGATGCGAAGTGTACGCAGTGGTCAAGACCAAGCGATGAACTTTGGTCGTAGCCGTGCGCGTGTTAGCCGTGATATGGAACGTCCGCAAGTGACTTTTGATGATGTTGCTGGCGCACAAGAAGCTAAAGAAGAACTCAAAGAAGTCGTTGAATTTCTCAAAGAACCTGAAAAATTCATTCGCCTTGGGGCGCGTGTGCCAAAAGGTGTTTTGATGGTTGGTCCTCCGGGGACAGGTAAAACATTGATGGCGCGTGCTGTTGCTGGTGAAGCTGGCGCACCATTTTTCAGTATTAGTGGGTCAGAATTTGTAGAAATGTTTGTCGGGGTCGGTGCAAGCCGTGTGCGTGATCTCTTTGAACGTGCTAAAGCAGAAGCCCCTGCAATCATCTTCATTGATGAAATTGATGCGGTTGGTCGCCAACGTGGTGCTGGTTTAGGTGGCGGTCATGATGAACGCGAACAAACACTCAATCAAATTTTGGTTGAAATGGATGGTTTTGAGAATGATAGCAATGTGATTATCATTGCAGCAACCAACCGTGCCGATATTCTTGATCCTGCCTTGATGCGTCCGGGTCGTTTTGACCGTAAAGTCATCATGGATAATCCTGATGTAGCAGGTCGTGAAGAAATCTTGCAAGTTCATTCACGCGGTAAACCGCTTGCACCTGATGTTCGTCTCAAAGCAATTGCGAAAATCACACCCGGTTTCAGTGGTGCTGACCTTGAAAACTTGGTCAATGAAGCCGCAATCTTAGCAGCACGCCGTAACAAAAAATCCATTAGCATGAGCGAAATGCAAGAAAGCATGGAGCGTGTGGTGATGGGTCCTGAACGTCGTAGCCGTGTGATTT
>JBAUIA010000039.1:0-25338 GCA_049680565.1 Phototrophicaceae bacterium | reverse complement strand
GCGTGAGAAAATTGAACAAGAACGGTCTCAGACACAAAACGCAATCCAACAGCAACTTGAACGATTAGAACAACTTTTAATCCAGCAGGGTAATCAACCCATCCCACAAAGGTTACAACCTATAGCGGGTGGGGCAGGGGGCAATCCTGCTCGGAACAGTTCTGGACTGCAAGCTCTCAATGTACCCAATTTCAGTACACCCACATATGATGACGACGATGATGATCTCATCATGGATGTTCAAAAACCAGTGAGTAGTGGCAATGCAACTCAGAATTTCTTGCGGTCAATGCAGGCATTGCAACAATAGCAATGTAAACGGGAGCATGCTAGCAACATGCTCCCGAGCTGTACCAAAATAAATTAGTACACAAAACCATAAGGAGTATAACATTGTCCTCTTTTCTTAGTTCATCCGCTGTTGGTAGTCACAACAAGTTCCGCAGAAAGCTTGTTCGTCTACCAGAGCAGAAATAATCGGATAATTAAATAAGTATTGTATGGTTTTCTTAACGGAAATGACTGAAAGGAAACCATCATCATGGATTGTGAGAATCGCCGTAAATATGACAGAATACGCTTACATGAGCTGTTAACGCAATATCCCGACTGGAGTAATCGACGCTATGCAAAAGAAGTTGGTCGCGACGAGAAATGGGTTCGAGATTGGAAGATACGTTTGAAAAATCAACCCCTTAAACAAGATTATACGATCTATAAAAGTCACTCGCGTGCACCAAAAACGATTTGGCGTAGTACACCGATTGCGGTTGAGGAGGTTATTGTTGAACTCCGAGAAGATCTGAGTGAGAAATATCATCGTCCAGCAGGACCAAACACAATTCTACCTTATTTACGTAAGCGAGAAGATCTTAAGGATCATGGGCATTTCGTACCGAGTAGTGTCAGCACAATCGCACGTATTTTGAGAAAACGTGGATATGTTGTGCCTGCCAAACCGCGTTTGCGAATGCCATTAATTTTGCCTGCACCGATGGAAGAATGGGAAATTGACTTCGGTCTTGTTATCTTGCCTGATGGGACACGCTTCGAGTTTTTTGTTGTTATTGATTGTGGAACGTCACGCATCATGCATCTTGAAGGAAGCACGGGTTTTCATGCAGAAAGTGTATTAGTAACGATGGCAAAAGTCTTTATCTTGCATGGTTGTCCCAAGCTCGTACGATTTGATCGCGATTCACGCTTTGTTGGTTCATGGACACGGGATAGTTTCTCATCAGCATTTGTCAAATTTCTAAAAGTTCTAAATATTCATCCCGCGGTCTGTCCGCCACGTCAGCCGTGGAAGAAGCCTTTTGTAGAGCGCGCAATTTATACGATCAAGTATGAATGGTTCAAAAGACATAATATCCAAACAGGTGTTGATTTATATGACTGCTTGCCGAGTTTTACAGAGTTCTATCATGGCGAACGGATTCATCAAGGTAAAGCCTGTCAGGGACAAACACCCAATGACGCTTTTCCAGTTTTGCCTCAGTTGCCCAATGTGCCAGACTCTGTTGATCCCAACCGCTGGCTCACACTCGATCATGCCCGTATTTTCCGTCGGCGTGTGTCAAGTAATGGGACGATCCAAATTGACCGTGAAACATATTATGTCGGGACGACTTTCGCTAAACTGCCCGTACAGATTCATGTGGACGCTCATAAACAGCGTTTTATCGTTATGAGTGAACACGATGTCATTCAGATTTTAGACATACGTGGACTTCATGAAGCAAAAATGGACTTGCAGACTTATATCATGGTGATTAAACAAGAAGCACGTTCGACTGAAAGACATCGGCAACTTTTGTGGCAGAGACATGGTGAAGTCGCTTAAGTGATTGACAAACTACAATCTATGATGTTGTTAAGCTGCATTTTGATGTTGGTTGTGTTTATATTGCTAATATCTAAATTGAACGATGAACTTTATCGATTAAAACAGTGAATAATATGATATTCACTTTAAAATCACACTATTTTAGCCCAAACGATATATTTTTCTCTGCTCTGGTAGACGAACAAGCTTTCTGCGGAACTTGTTGTGACTACCAACAGCGGATGAACTAAGAAAAGAGGACAGTATAACATGGCAGACTATATTGTGGCAGTCGATGCGGGTAATGGCTTTACCAACGCTGTTCGCGCTAAAGGTAAAGGATATGAGAGCATTGGCTTTCCCTCCGTTCGTGCGAGTGTCAGTGGCGACTCGCTCGGATTAGGGGAACAATTTGAGATGAATGTGGATTATGTGCAGTGGAGTACATTCCGCTACGCTGTCGGCGATGATGTTTTCACCTCACGTCGTGCCATTGAGCGCCACCAAGGCGCATTCCGCTACGGCGATGAATTTTGGTTATTCCTTGTTTCGGTAGCACTGGGTAAGTTACTGCCCAAAAAGGGTGGCAGCGTTGACTTAACCGTCTTTGCACCACCATCCATGTTCTTTGATGCCCAAACAGGCATCAATGAGCGCATGAAAACCATCAAGAATACCATTGCCGTTCAATTCAAGGGCGATAGCAAGCCTCGCATCTTCAAGATTGAAAAGATTACCGTCCATCCTGAAGGCTTAGGTGCAGTCGGGGCGTTTGCACTCGATGATACGGGTCAAGCTGTTGCCAGTGACATTTTGGAAGGACAAACGGTTGTGCTTGATCTCGGCATGTATACGCTTGATGCGCTCTCGATGAACAACGGGCAATTCAACCCAGAGAGCTTACAATCTGCTACATGGGAAGGGCAGGGCATCAAAACCCATATTCTAGATAATGTGTTACGCGTCGTTAAAAAACAGGGCGAAGATTTCGCATTGCTTACGACCGATGACATCGATCAAGCCATGCGCCAAGGACTAAGCACAGGCAATTACACCTTGGTCAGTGGGGCAAGTGCCATCGATATTGAAGCTGCTGTTAAGAAGTTCGCCCAACGTTACGCTGATTGGATTGCCAATAACATCATTGATGGGGTTTTCAATAGCTTACGCGGGATCAAATCACTGATTCTTGTTGGTGGCGGTGCAACCCTCACAGCAGACTTTCTCAAAGAATATTATTCAGAGAAACTCTTACAAGTTGCACATCATCAGCATGTTGCCGATGTCTTGCCCACTGAATTAAATGCGGTTGGGGGTGTTCGATTGGCGATAGCACGACAAACAGCCTGATTCAATGAGAAATTAAGTAAATTGAACGCTCAACTATAACGTTGGGCGTTTTTTTGTATCAAGTTGCTTGAACAAATAGGATTATAACGAAGCAAATTGCTCTATGGCATAGTTTATGCTTGAAGTAACCTCAGTATAAATGATAACTGATATATGGTACTTTCTAAATAAATATGTAAAATAGATGTGTTGACAATTTAAAGTTATCATAAAAGTAGTATTTGTAGGATGACATTCAATGAATACTCATCATCAGTCTGGAGCATAAAATGATTAATCAAGGTGACCAGAACGAAAAAATCATAAAAATGAAGTTGCAAACAGCTAAGATTTTGTGGAAGGATGGGCGCAAAGATGCCACATTCTTATTACTTGAGAGCATCAATGACCCTCGTGGAGACGATTTACGTGAGCGCATGGGGTTTGCAGATGATTATGAAGTCGGTTTGTCGAAGACACCCCAACGTTTTTCACAGATTCAAGTAGCAGGAGTCGTGCTATGCAGTGCCTTACTTTTCTTCATCTTAGGATTTCTGGTCAGCCCAGATTCAGATGCGACCCCTTTAATTGAGGCAACCCTAGATAATAATGTGGTTGAAACAATCAGTACATCCACATCAGTACCTGATAACTCATTATCACAACAATTAATTGAGTTAACAGCTACATCAGACTCAGAGATGTCTACTGTATCTGCTTTTCGTACTCAACAAGTAACAATGGAAGCGATTGTTAATTCCTCTGCTACTGCACGCTACGAGGAGGCTACAGCGACATCCGTTGCAAGAACCCAAGCAACTGGTAATTAGCTACAATTCTCGCAATTAAGTATCAATCGATAGAACAGGGCAGAGGATATATTTCTCTGCCTTTTATGTTTCCTGCCTCAAATTCATTTAATCTTTATAGAGATGTGTTGACGAATATTTATTAAACAAGCATAATGAAAGTGAGAACGCTATTATTTGAGAGCAGAGTAGACCATCAATGACTTCTAAAGCAATTCTTTATAGCATATTCACGATAAGCATTGCTAGCTTGTGGCTGGTATTTCAGCCCCTTGTGACTGCACAAGCCAGTGTTGATCTAAGCATTACTGCGACAACAGATATGACCGTCATACCTGTTAATTCTAATTTTACTTATTTAGTACAGGTCGAAAACTTAAGCACAGATGATGCTAGTTTTGTGACCGTGACAGATCAACTGCCATTAGGGATTATCTTTCTTTCGTCACCCGATGCTTGTGTTATCACAGGCTCGACTGTCGACTGTCGTATCGGTGATTTGGAAGCAGGGCAGTCGCTCACACTGAGCTATGTGGTACGCGCAAGTTTGGAAGGAGATACTGTCAATAATGCGGTATCGGTGCTGGCTGCCGAAACGGATAATGATACCAGCAATAATGTAGCTTCAGTGAGTATTGCAGTTATCGTGCCAGATAATGTAGACATTGCACTATCAGGCTCGGTGTCTGCTTTGCGCTTAGATATCAGCAATGAATTGATCCTCAGTTTTGTCATCACAAATGCCGATAGCACCGATGCTTACCGAACAGGAGTTGAATTTGTAATGCCCGCACAAGTTGCGTTCATTTCTAGTGAGGACTGCGCCAATGCAGGTACAGTCATTGTTTGTGAAGCTGGAACAATACCAAGTGGCACAGCACAAAGTCTCAGTTTAGTTGTGCGGGCACTCACAGCAGGCAACCCTGTCACAATTTCAGCTATCACCAGTCACTTTATGACTGATCCAGATACCAGCAATAATGGTGCCTCGCTGACCTTTGTTATTAATCAGCCACCCCCTGATTCTGCAGATTTACAATTCACGATGACCACAACATCCGCTCAACTAGTCATCGGTGAACCACTCCTTATTAGCTATACGCTGGTCAATTTAGGACCTAATACGGCGAGCAATGTGCAAATTATGGATGCTTTACCCTCTGACTTAACTTTCATCAGCTCAGATAATTGCACCTTAGTCAATAATTCAATGCGCTGTGATGTCGGTGATTTGTCTTCTAATGATATTTATACAGGCGCGGTTACAGTCACTGCTAATCGAGTGTCAGATAATATCGTGAGTTCTGCTAGCGTGATCGGCAATGAATTTGACCCTAATTTATTCAATAATAGTCATGCGATTGCACTAACAAGCATAAATGAGACCCTTCTAACAGCAACAGCACCTGCTGTGACACCAGCAGCTACAATCATCGCTACAGCCACGATTACTGCTACATCTCTGCCTGCTATACAAGTCATCTCCACCCAGACCAGTCCCCAAGTCGCGCCTGTTCCACAAGAAGGGCAGAGTGCAACAAGCAATAATGACCGCTCATCTAATCCCATAACTGAGATCAACAGTCCACTGCCAGATGGCATTGCTCCCAGCGATATTTACGGCTGGAGACGCTATGAGAGTGTCGATCTGATCCAAGTTATGGGGCGTTGGCGGTTGCGGAGCATGTCAAATGCATCAGATGGAGCATATCACGAAGCGCGCGATGCTGGCGCTTTATTACGGTATCCCTTTGAAGGTGATGGCTTTAGAATCGGGTATCGGAGCGAAGTCAATGGAGCAGGGATTCAAGTGTCGCTCGATGGTGAGTTTGTCAACGTCATCGAAACGAATTTCTTAGCCATTGATCCCGAGCTTGCGCCCTTGCGCCAAAGTTTCGTGACCCAGCCCTATTGGGTCGATACAGGCTATCACTTGGTTGATCTTATGTGTCTAGCGGATGGGGCAGGTTCACAAGGGTGTAACATTGATTACATTGAAATCTTTATCGGTCCACCGATTCCAGCAAGCGCACAACCCACAGCAGTCGCTATTTCTGAGAATGAATTGGTGGTTGTTGTCAGTGACGTGGAATTAGTCTCTGCACCGCCAACGCTTGCACCCACCAGCACAGCCATTGCAGCCTCAGTTATCACAGTCGATGTGATTGTCAGTGCAGATTTGAACGCCAATACTCAGGTCGATGCTAACGAAGGCATTGAAGGCATGACCGTTCGCGCAGTAAATGTATCAGACAATAGTTTACTCGCAACCTCAATGACCGATGCATCAGGCTTTGTACGCATCACCAATTCAACCACCAGCGATGTTATTTTATTAATTCCTGCTTTGGGCGAGAGTTTCTACATTCGTAATCGTGGACAAGCCCTCAATGAGACATGGAACTTGCTACTTGATCCTGTCAATATTCCAGGCTTAATTCCTTAGATAGGGGAGGTGTTCCGTGTCATTCTTTATCCTGTGCTGTGGCGGCATTGTCCTAATCGTCGCCCTAATTTACCTCCCTATATTTTTAGTGCGAAAAGGCTTTGATTTAGTCTTTGGCTGTCTGGGGAATAGCTTTGTTGTGATGATTGCTGCCATCTTATTCGCTATTTATGTGAGGGTTGCAGATGTTGATATTTGTCAAGTTTGGGTCGTTGGAGAGCCACTATGTTCTTTAATAAACAGTATCGGGTAAAACGCACAAAAGGCATATTTGCTCATTGGCGAGTTATCTTTTTCATGATGGTCATTGTAGTCCCCATTCTCGCTTGTGGGGGGTCAGCCAGTGATATTATTCAAGATGGGGGACTTGATCCTATCAATCAGTCAATTGATGGTTTGCCCCAATTTGTTGCACCCAGTTCAACACCACCAGCAACCCATACACAAGTAGCAACATCCCTTGCACCACCACTCTATGTCCCGCCATCAGGCTATGTGACCAACACACCCAATCCAAGTTTAATTTATGTTTGCAATGCAACAGCTACAGTTTGCTATTACGCAACGCGAACACCAGCGGGTGGTTCGTATTCAAACCCTGGTGGCTACATTGCCGGTAGCACTAGCACGCCACGTCCAACCTATACACCTTATCCTTCGGCGACACCCTGTTTGTCATCTTTTACCTATTACTTTAATGAGGAAATTTTCACAGATCCTTCATCCGATAATTTGACACTTGGAATTGCATTGGGCAATGTGCGAACCATTCACTCAACCGATCGTCCCGATCAACAAATTGTGGCGTGGACGGTTGAAATTCGCAATATAGGGCGCATAGACTATGTCCTCTTTTCGACCTTTCAAATTTATCTAGCAGGGATTGATGGCAACTTGGTCAGTCATTTTAGCAGTGACGAAGCGACGCGCGAGTTAGGGATTGACGCCCATGAAGCGACCTTAGATATTTATGTGCTTGAACCCCGACAAAGCGTACGCTTTGATATGTTTGCCTATACCCAACGGGGTGAGCCGACCGCTTTAGCCTACATTCTTGATCCACATGGTAATACCTTCGATGGCACAATTGCTGGCGGTAATGTGGCGTACTGGGAAGCTGGTAATCGTGGCGCATGCGCTGGACGGGTGGGTGCAGATTACACACCACAAGCCAATCTCACACCACAACCGACTGCGACTTATACACACACACCTGACTTTCAAGGGAATTGAGGATACTTATGTTTTTAACAAATGATCTATTGATTGGCATCTTAGTGGGGGTTGGGCTGACCATTCTCATGCAACAAGTCTTAAAGCTCGGCAATCGTCTCATGCGTCCGGGATGTCTACTGACGATTGGACTTTTTATTGCTATTTTTGTGGGTCTCATCTTTGTGGGCATCATTGAATTTCAAGCCTTTTCCTAGATAGGAGATCCGTATGTTGCCCTTGACACCCATGATTATCGCTTTCGCAGTTGGATTTTTTGCAGGACTACTGTATCGCCAGATGAAAATAATGTCACTACTCATTTTCATTATCTTTGTCGTGATTGTATCGGGTCTCATCAGTATCTCCTTTTCTGTCAATTCAATTTGAATAGGGTAGGGCAAATCTATCACTAGACTTAAATTTTGGAGCAAATGAATCATGCTAGATGGTGTTGTCATTCCTGTGCAGCAAATGGTCTATAGTTTCTTATATTTCTTCGCCGAGACTTTGTGGGGAATTAATCAGGCCATTCTCTTGGTAGGTTATTATGTGCTCTCAATCACCTCTTGGTTGAGCCAGCAAATGTTTCAGCCTTTATTAGAATCAATTGGTAATTCAACCGATAGCCTCTTATTGCCAATCTTCACGATGGCGATGTTGACGCTAGGTATCACTTATTTATTAGGCTCATTTGGTATCTTTCGGGTGGTTGAATTCAAATCTGCTGTGATGTGGTGTGCGGTTGCCATCATGTGGTTTCAATTTGGACCTGAAATTTATTTAGGCTTTGAAGGCTTTCGGCGCAATTTGAGTGGCGGCTTCTATGGGACAGTCTTCAACGATGTTGTGGGGTCATCAGGAACAATTGAAGGCATGGGTCAGATTGGTGATGGCGGTGCGATGCAAATTGATCCACCCACCAACAACTTCGGACCATACTTGAGCTTTGATACCTCAGTTGATGGCTTGGATATTGCTTTAGCCTATTTGGACGCAATCGGCTGTGACATTTTACGAAGTTCAAGTTGCCCTTATCAAGTGATGCCCGATGGCTCAGCAGGCAGTATGCCTCTCAATTGGTATCGCGTAGATGGTAATTTATATATTGACGACCATTCCTTCTTTTACGGTAATGGCATGACCCAAGCGGAGCGACAAACCTCGCTAGATAAGGCAGCCCGCGCTATCTGGGTTGCTTTGTCAGGGACTGTCGTATCAACCTTTGGTTTACTAGAGCAAATTATTCAATTGTTGCTAACCATCGCCTTTGGCATTGCTTTTGCCTCATTTTTCATTGCAATTTTATTTGCATTTTTCAAGAAGACAGAGCCTGTTACCTGGGCGGTATTCGACATCATCTTAGGCTTATTTATTCAATCGATCATCAATTCTTTGCTCTTAGCCTTGGTGCTTGCTTTTGTGAGTGTCGCAGGCGCAACAGGCAATGGTGTCTTGTTACTGGGTGTAGGGTTTTTGGGCATCATCTTAGTTGTCATTTTATTGATTGGAGCAGGGCAAGCAATTTTAGGTGCACTGAATGGACTGATGGGTGCATTTGGTCAAGCTACAGGTGGTAATCTGAGTGCAGCAGGGAATGTGACCCAACTCTTAGGGGCAGCCGCAACAGGCGGTGCGACCCTTGCCACTGGTGGCACACTGGCACAATCTGTCGGCGCAACACTCGGTCCAGGTACAGCCCAACAAGCCTATTATGCCTCGCGTGCTTTTGGTGGCGAAAACACAACCTTAGGGCGCATGGCGAATGAAGTCGCGCAAGGCGCAAGTGCCTCATATGCGGGTCCAATTGGTGGCGCAGCGCTTGGGTATAGCAATCGACGTGCCAATCGGGAACGGGTTGAAGATCTAACACTCGGCACACCGATTAAAGCCGTGGAAAGTTCTTACAATTCTGTTGATCTTCTATCACCAACCCGTTTTCCAAGTCTCAATAATTTAGCCAGTGACGGGCAAGATACACGCGTCGATGTTGCCACCCATCAACCCTATGCTTTTCGTGTTCAAGATAATGGCGATGGCGTGCGAACCTATGAAGATGGTAGTCGCGTCTACACCGATGAAAATGATGTGCCAAGCGATCGCAATCGTGCACGATCTGAGCGTGATGCCAGTCGTAACTTTGACACAGGTGTTGCTGAAGCCGATGTTGCGGGTACAGGTCTAGCCCTCAGCGATACCAGCATTGCGGCAATTGATGCCTCTGATGATGAAAATGCACGCTTATTGAGCGGATTAGATGCAAGCAGTAGCGAACCAACAGAGGTCGCCATTAGCATTGATCTAGCAGGTACAAACGCAGATACGCCGCGTGATGATCGTGCTTCGCAAGCACCTACACCATTTATTGCAGCACTTACGGGTGGACCACCAACGGCTAGTGAAGCATTCCTCTTATCTGTGGAATTGGATAATCCTGGCTCAACAGGACGCGATGACTTAGTGGCACAATATACAGATACACTCACGCTGGATGGCTCAGCTAATCAGGGTCAAATAGGCTTAGCAACCGATACTGTTACCAATGTGCCACAGGTGGGACAAGCCACACAAGAGCGATTAGCAGGCGCAGGGATTCGCACAGCAGGGCAGTTAGCCAATGCCAGTTCTCAAGACCTTGCCTCGGTTGGCATCGGACAAAGACGGGCAGGCTTTCTCATCAATCAAGCGCAAGATTACCTTGCTCCACCCACCAATCGATTATCTGCACCCAGCGCCGATCAAATTGCGGCAGCAGGTGATGCCGTCAATAACGATGATGGTGTGCGTTTGGCAAATAGTGTCGCGACGGCTGTGCGCTCAGCTTCAAATAGGGGTGGCATCTCATCAAGCACGCAAGCCCAGCAACTCGCTACACAAGCAGGTTTGCCAAATCGCTCTGAATCCAGCCAGTTTCTGCAAGTCGCTTCCGCAATGGGCTTGAATGAGCAACAAGCACAAACGGTCATTCAAGATGTGCAAAATAATAATGCTATTGGTGCAGAAATTGGGCAATCCATTCGCGCATCGCTGTCTAATCTGACCTTAGCCAATGGCTCACAACTCAACAATACAAGCATGGAGCAAGCGGTGGGGCTGCTCGAAGGCGCAGCCCGTAGTTTAGTCACGGCTGCCAATACGCTCAATGGCGCAGGGGGGGCATCCACTGAGGCTGAGAATGCGACTGCTGGTTCAAACCAAGCGCAAACACCCACCCGTAGTCAAACGTAAATAATAAACAGGATTGAGAGCATGCGCTTTGGTCAATAAGGAAAAAGGATTGTACAGTGGCAAAATCATCAACAACGACCTTTAGTAATGAAGGCTTAGATGGGCGTGAAGCCTTTGAGTATCATGAGCTGGCTGATTTAGAGCGAATGTCTCTGGATGAAATTGAAGAAATTTGGGACTTAGTTCCGACTGAAGATCGCGATTATCTCACACGACGCTACCGTAAAAGTGTCAAGACTCATGGTATTTCTAGCGATGAGCAAGAAATCCAAATGGCAGATCAATATTTGCACCGTTATGTCTATGAAGGACTCGTGCCTGCTGGCGATCAATGGGTTCGCATCAGTGCCAGCCGTCGCCAACAACTCAAATCAGGTCAAACCGACTTAACTGAAGTCGATGATGATGATCGCGCTGGCTTTCCTTGGATGAATGCCGCCATTCTTGTCTTCGGTCTTTTTCTGGCGATTTTTGTTGTATCGCGCATGATGGGCGGCAATACAGACGAAACGGTCTTGCTTGCAGGCACACTGACCTCAACCCCAACCGCCACCATGACCTTCACGCCATCACCGATACCCACAATTACAGCAACTCCCACTGCCACCCCGATTGCGCTAGTCGAATCCGATTCATTTATTGCAGCAGGCGATGGACGTAATCGCGATTGGTTTCCTGTACAAATTCAAGTGCGTCGTCCTGATGAAGATCAACCGCGTGTTTTCATCGTTCAAGAGCGCGTAATTGACTTAACAGAATGGTCTTTTGATAACAATCCTGATGTTGCGAGTTGGATCAGTGGCACATTGGTTCGTCCCATTTTTGGCATCCCATTCTCAGAAACGAACGAGACCTTCTTAGAGTCACTGGTTTCAGGCACAGCGTTCAGCATTCGCATGAATACAGGTAGTGAGTTGCAATACACATTCTCATCTGCCCAAGAATTGGGACGTGAAAATACGACTCTCTTTCGCCAAAATCAGCCCGGCATTGTCATGGTCTTAATTGGTGAAATTGGGGCAGATGGTTTACCGACCTCATCGCGCTATTTTGTGACAGGCACGTATAATCCTAGTCTGGAAGTCGATCTCTCTAGTGCGATTGCCTTACCGGTTGCGATGGGGCAGACAGTTGACTTCCCTGATTTGTCGATTCGCGTTGATCATGCCTATAGCTTAACTGTACCAGATGCGTCATCCGATGGATTTATGTACGCAGTCGTTGATCTAACACTAACGGTTTATGCCAATGATGTCATTCTCAGTAATTATCAATGGTTCTTAGATGCGCGTGATGCCCGTTATTCACCCGATTTATCCGCGCTGATAGGCACGACGTATCCGATTGCACCTGCAATCTTGCCTGCCAATCAAACATTTCAAGTTTCGATACCTTTCTTAGTCAATCGTTTTGATGGCAATGCGCTCCTGCTGTTCGCGCCACCCGGTGTTGCAGGCGAGTCCTTCTTGGTGAGCATCCATCAACCGTCTTTAGAGAGTGTCGTTGATCATCTGGATGTTCAATTGCGACGCATTCGTCGCTCAAGCAATCAAATTTATGTTGATGTTCGTATCTACAACCCACAAGCTGACCCTGTAACACTTGAGTTAGAAGATATGGGTATGATTTTCGGTTTTCGTCCAATGCCCACCGGGGCAACGGCACGTCCACTTGATTATCAAGCACTTACTTTTGAACCCGACTATTCTTTAGATTTGACTTTAGCTTGGGAGTGGAACGCAGATGATGCCTTTGCTCGCTTACACTTAGCTGGACGCATCTGGTCGATTTCATTACTGAATAGCTAATTTGAGAGGGCAGGTTATTCGATTGGCTTGCCAATTAAGGGGTCTTCGTGTACTATTAAAATCGTCAACACATGTATATATTAATTTATAGGAAGGGTACTGAAGATGCTAAACAAACCTGCTTTGACATTTTTTACCTTATTATTTGTGCTCGCTGTGATGGGATCACCTGTTTACGCCCAAGCTGATCCTGTTGCACAAGTCGAAGATTTTTTCGGGACGATTGAAGATTTGATGGTCGCAGTTGCTAGTTCTGCTGCTGTGATTGGTTTCCTGGGTCTCGCATTGATGAATCTTGGCTCATCGATTCCATTTATTGCCGAATGGAAACAAGAAAATCCCAAAGCTGCGCGTTCCGTTATGACAGGTCTGATCATCTTGATCTTCGTAGGTGGAGGCGGTTTAGTTGGTTTGTTGAGCTTCTAGCATTGATGTATGTGGATCTAGGGATACGAAGGGCTACAAATCGCTATTCTGTGATTTAACAAAAGGCACTACAAATCGCTTTTTACTGGGGTCAATAACGCTAATACATGTATAAAACTACTCGTCCAAATTTGGCGTTCTCAAAGGGTGTGTATCGTTGATTTTGTAGCAGTTATGATTTCATTACTATCGGTGAATAAAGAGCTATACGCCTCTATTGTCTACACAATTCGGATATTGATCGCATGAGGCGTAGGCAATTATAGTCTGCGTCTTTTTTTACAGATACAGCCCGTTTGTCTTATTTTTCGCAGTTATAGTGCACCCGACACAAAAATTTATAGAGGAGCATCACACATGGCAGCGCGTATAAAAAGTTTGGTAACGGTGCGAGAAGAAAAAGTTTTTGGGGCAGTCGATATGAATCGTATGATGACGGCAGGCATGGCAACAGGCTTTGTCTATGCTATGTGTCGCATCATGCAAGTCGGTTTCTTGCAGATCCCTGCGATCATCATCTCTTTTTTCTTCTTTATCTGGCTAACTGGTAAAAAGGGTGGTGTGCCGCGTTATATGGTCTTTGTCTATAGTTGGCAGGGTAAGTTGCTGATTGCAGCCAGACGCAATCCAGAGACATTAGCAGGGCGTATTGCAAATCTAGCAGGTTGGACTCCTTCGGATGTCATCGTTAATGGCGATAACTTATTCACGGCTTCGATTGGCATCTCCTTTGATGACAATATGGCAGGACTTGAAATCTTAGAGACCGATTCTTTCGATGCCGGCGGCTTTGAAATTGTGACAGATGATGACCTATTCATGACGATCGATGGCACACAAGTGACGGAGGTAACAAATGGCTAGTTTCAGAAAAAAGGTCGATCTATCACCGCATACAACTCTGATTGAACCCTTTGATATTGCGATGTTCAACACCCGCGATGGACAAGGTTTATATTCTTTGCAGAATCGTTTTGCTACTTTTATGCGAGGCTTGGCGTTTCCTGCTCGTTTTGTCTATTGGCAGATGCCCGCTGATTTACGCTCACGTATTCACTATGTTGCAGACCTATCAAGACGAGAAAGTGATGTCTTGAAAAAGCAAATGCTGATGGAAAGTCGCCGTAACTATGAAATGCTCCAGAATGGCGCGAATTATCATCGTTCCTTATGTGGCGTGGCGTTATGGACCGATGATTCAATGACCTCAGAAGGGGTTGCGCGGATGGTCTCGGGATCTTTTGATACGCCGGCTTGGGTGTCGCCTTGGCCTAAATTATTTGAAGGTAATTATCGTATATCTGAAGCGCACGGTAAATTTCGCAATTGGCATCTTCGACCGATCGGGAGACCCGGTGGGCGTAATTACTTTGCCTTTCTGAGTAGTTATGAATTTTTGCCAGTGGATTGGAATTTTTACCGCCCGCTTTCACAAATTCTAGCCTTACCTTATCCACTCGGTTTATGTGTCGATTTTCCAAAAACGCATGACCGCAGTGATGCCATTACCTCAGTTGAAGGCACATTACTTGCTACCCGTGTCCACTTGAGTACCAGTACCGCTGAAGATAGTAAGAGTGGTAAAAAGTATAACGATTGCCGTCAGACACTTGAGGAACTCAATCAAGGGGATCTCTTACATGAGGTACAAATCATTATTGCAGTGGCGGCACCCGACCGTGAGAATTTAAAGCGCGCTTGTGATGACATTATTTCGCGCACCAAACCCTTTTTTAAGTTACGACACGATGTGGGAATGCAACAAGCCAATGCTGCTAAATTCTTCAGTGATACACCCAGCAAACATATTGGTAATGACGATTCAACATGGCAAATGACCAGCCGTGAAGCTGCCCTCATGTTTGGTCCGGTTGGGTTTCGTAAGTTATCTAACCTAGACGGTACGATGCGAGGGCAGTCTGCTGATGGCGCCTTTCCTTTCTTCTTTAATTCATGGCCTGACGGTAAAAAGATAGCCACCCACGAAATTGTGGTTGGCATTACAGGTGCGGGCAAGACTTTCAGCACCAATTGTTTCTTGGCACGCCAATATCTGGAACAAGGTGTGCCTTTTGATTTGCTTGAACCGATGGGGCATGGTCATATTGTCGCCGAAGCACTCGGTGCGCCACTCTTTGTGCCCTCACCCAATACAACCAATCTCAACCCGCTTGATATTATGTATCCCGATGTGACCGAACAGATTACGCATGTCATCCGTCTAATTGAAACCATGCTCGGACGACAATTCAGTGGCTCACAACAAGGTAATCATCAAAAAGCTTTGATTGGTCAATCACTCGTGATTCTCTATGGGATTGATCAAGGGATTGATCTGTTCAGCATGACAGCAGCACAAACACCTCTGATTGAAGATTTATGTACTGTTTTATCAAATATCCCAGCCAAGCCACACATTCAAACCATTGCCCGTGATATTGCCGATGAAATAGGGGGCTTATGTACAGGATCAGGTCCTTACTCACGCTTTGTCAACGCCCGTACCAATCTCGATTTAAGTTTTAGAGGCAAAGTAACGCCCCGTATCTTCTCTTTCCATGAAATGTCAAGCGATCCTGAATTATTAGCGATTGCTTATACCCAAGTTTTGACCGCTATTCGCCGCGATAGTCTCGCCGATGATAAACCACGCACGATTGTTGTCGATGAAGTCTATCGCTTGATGCGCCATCCCTCTTTACTTGACTTTTTAGTTGAAGCGGTCAAGACCTTCCGTACCCGTCGTAAAAAAGTCATTGTGATTGACCAGCAGATGCGGGTCTTTCTCTCCTCAGAGAAAGCCAAATTGCTCTTTGAAAATTGTCCTATTCGCGTCATTTTTAATCAGCGTAATGGCATGGATGTCTTTCAAGAACATGTCGCTTTTCAGCATCTGACTGAGCAACATCTTGAAACCATTTCTAGCTTGCGTCGCGGACACTTCATCTTAGATATCCAAGACCAAGGCATTTATTACCTAAATTTTGCCCCGAGCATGGGCGAGATTCAGCGCTTTGGGAGTTCATAAATTTTAGGAGTAACTTATGGCAGATATGGCACAAGTTCAAGAACAAAGTCGTAAAAGTTTTTTCCAGTGGCATTTGCTCTTGAGTCTCAAGAAAAAAGAGCTTCAAAAAACATTGAATGCGGCGGGCTTGCGTCCCGAGCTTATCAATCAGATTGAAGCGGAGCAAGCACCTGTGGTTGACTCAGAAGAATTAGAATTACTACTTCGATTAGCACTACCGATTCCTGATGATTTAAGCCCTTATGATCTCCCTGAGCGCGATACTGTTGCTGGCGTTCGTTTCTTCTTTCGGGCTGCACTGGCTTTTGATAATGAAGATGACGTTGTGCTTGATCTCATTCGTCAAGATGTGGATGGCACATATGAACGCGCAGAATTGATGCGTGTGAGCTATGCCAATCGCGATTACTTACAGAAGGGCGCTGAGAAGTTCAATCAAGCCTTAAGTGCTTATTCGACCCACATGGTCTTTAATGCGGCTAAAGTCTGGTCGAGTTTTCATCAGGCAGTCGTCATGCCTTGGCAAGCCATTTCTGCCCGACTGTTAGGCGTAGGAATCAGCGAAAATAGTGATGATTGGTACACACAATTATCTGACCCCGGTGCGGGACAAACCCAACAGAAGAAACCGCGCATTGACCTGAGTGGGCGTACAAACTTATTTGGAGATACCTAATGGATAAACTTGCCACCTTCAATGACTATCTTCCAAGATATGATTTTCCACGTTTTCTACGGCTGAGTTGTGGCTGTCTCGCCTTGTTCTTATTCGTATCGGGTTTGTTTATTTTCTTAGTCGTACCCCGTATCTTTGCTTATATTGTAACCTTCGATGAGTACCCACCCCTTGAAATTCAATTGGGGGAAACGCTCAGTCTTGAGGACTTTGCTATCACCCTCATAAGCATTGAAAATGATTCGCGTTGTTTAGACTCAGCAAGCTGCTCGATAAGGGGCAGTGTTGATTTGATCTTCTCAACTAGCCTCGATGATCGTAACTACCGTGTGACTTATATTGAAGGAACGGTAGCCTCTGACCCGATCTCAATGCCATTAGGCTATTTGTTGCGGGTAATGGCTGTTCAAACCATCACTGATGATCTGGTTCAATTTCACGTCTTTCAATTACCGACATCGTATACCAACATGCAATAGCTGTAAATAGGATGAGAATAGGATATAAAAAAGTGGTTAAGCAACACGTTAAGAGCTATGTTCGTGACGTCAATTTCAGTCACTATGTCTGTGCCTGTCTCAATTGTGATTTGTAATAATCAAGAACGGACAGGACACATCAATCGTAAATATTGTTCGTATGATGGGCTGCTTGAATCCCGTCGCCAGCGTCGCGTTGCTCAAGCTATTCTAGCTGGATGAATACCCGGTAAGATTGGGAGACCTTAAA
The DNA here is from genome assembly GCA_049680565.1 of Phototrophicaceae bacterium. Taxonomy (GTDB): domain Bacteria; phylum Chloroflexota; class Anaerolineae; order Aggregatilineales; family Phototrophicaceae; genus JAUZRW01. The sequence continues at coordinate 7,822 of JBAUIA010000039.1, read as the reverse complement.
AAAATCTATAGAAAACCTGTTTTTATGTCTTGCATATCTATGGTACAAACCTTTGCCTGCTAGGCTGGCGTGCTAATACAATAACCTACCAACAAGCCTTGGCGGGATCATCAACTTACTAATCTTGACATTAAAGAACGATGGCTCTTTGACTGCCCATATAGCACAAGCTGATATCGCGACATTATATCAGCAATTTGAACAGCACCTTAAGGCACAATGGCTTAAATTTGAAGGACAAACGATTCAACCATTGAAAATTGCAATTTAGAAAGGGATCCTCATAAAATGAACCTTGTAATTATTGAATCTGCCAGCAAGAAGAAAAAATTAACTCAGTTACTGGGCAGTATTTACGGAGTAGGGCAGTTTAAAGTACTGGCATCGCTTGGACATATCCGCGATTTACCACCCAAGGAACTCGGCGTTGATGTTGCGCAGGGCTTTCGTCCGCACTATGTGACCAGTAAAGGCAAGTCGCGCATCATTAAGTCACTACGTAAGGAAGTTGCTGAAGCAGAGGCGGTTTACTTAGCAGCTGATCCTGACCGTGAAGGGGAGTCGATTGCGTGGCATCTGGTACAAGTTACACGTCCAACTGTGCCTGTTTATCGTGTGACCTTCAATGAAATTACAAAATCTGCGGTTCAACAAGCCTTTGCGACCCCACGTCAGATTGATATGGATTTGGTGGCAGCTCAAGAAGCCCGTCGCATCTTAGATCGTTTGGTGGGTTATAAATTATCACCCGCTTTATGGCGTGGATTGGATGAAAGTGGCTTATCCGCTGGACGGGTTCAGAGTGTTGCCTTAAAACTTGTAGTCGATCGTCAACAAGCGATTGATCGTTTTCAAGCGCGTGACTATTGGAGCATCATCGGTATATTTGCAGTTCCTGATGGACAATTTGAGTCCAAGATGATTGTCTGGCAGGGGCAACAGTGGCACATGGATACCTTCAAAACCCAAGCCGATGCTGAAAACGCAATAGCAAGTCTCGCTGATGTCTTATTCAAAATTCAGAAGGTTGAGATTACAGATCGCTTCCGTAATCCGTCTGCACCTTTTACAACCAGCACCCTGCAACAGGCAGCCTCAACGCATTTAAAAATAAGTCCTGATAAAACCATGTCGATTGCTCAAGCCCTCTATGAAGCAGGCTATATCACCTATATGCGAACCGATAGCCCTGCGGTCAGTGTGGAAGCAGCAGACATGGCAGAAGCCCTTATCCGTCAAACCTATGGCGAGCTCTACTTACCTGAGCAAAGATCAATCTACACAGCTAAATCTGGTTCGCAAGAAGCGCATGAATGTATCCGTCCCACCGATTTAGCTGTGACCGATCTCAGTACAATATTAGATGACTTCTCTGCGCGTCTGTATCGCTTAATCTGGCAACGCTTCATTGCCAGTCAGATGAGTGCGGCTCAATATGAGCGCACTACCATCTATGTTGCTGGAGGGAATTCTTTATTTATGACTCGCAATTCGACGCTAAAATATGATGGCTTCTTGCGTGTCTATGATTATGGTAATGATTTAGAGCCTGACAATGATGCTGATAATGAAGAGGAAATTGTCTTTCCAATGGTGGCACAAGATCAGGTTTGTCAGATTATTTCCTTTAAGCCCGACCAACATTTCACGCGTCCACCAGCAACCTATAGTGAAGCCTCACTGGTCAATGCCCTTGAAAAAGCAGGGGTGGGTCGTCCGTCAACCTATAGCATGATGGTCTCAACCATTCGTCACAGAAAATATGTTAAGCTCGTCAAACGACGCTTGATGCCGACAGCACTCGGACAACGTGTTACAGGCTTTCTCAACGAAAACTTCGCCTTGGTCATGAGTTATGATTTTACAAAAACAATGGAAGATGCCCTCGATAAGATCGCACTAGGGGAGTTGGATACCCGTAAATTCTTAGGCTTATTCTGGGATAAGTTTGAACCCCTGATTCAACCGTGGCAATATACTGCCCCGCAAAGAGATACGCCGCAGCTCACCGATGAGGTCTGTCCTGTCTGCTCAAAAGGGCAGTTGCAATTGAAATCCTCGAAGCAAGGACGCTTTTTCGGGTGCAATCGCTATCCGAAGTGCAAATATTCACGTGATGTGAAAGCCGCTGCACCGGTCTTGATCGGACAAAAATGCCCGAAATGTCAGGCACAACTTTGTGTTCGTTCGCGCAAGGATAGCACGGACAAATTTATCGCTTGTACCAACTATCCAACTTGCAAGCACACGCAAAATTTCCGTCCCGATCCTGTTAAATGAGAGTTAGTCTTCCTTGATGAATAGTGATTTGATGGCTTGGGCTTGTTCTTCAGAGAGTTCTAGCCATTTATTATTGATAACTTGCTGTCCGTAGATGTCATAGAGTGCTTCAACCACCGCTTGACCCGATGCACGTTCACTCATGAAAACTTCTGTAATCCCTTTAGGAATAGCGTCTTGGTTATTTTCAAAGACTTTTTGGTAGCTTTCTGAGTCAACAGTCCAGCCAATCTTGTAGAAGTTACTCTCACTTGCTTGAAACATATAGATAATATTAATAACAGGATTTTTGCTAGGTCGTCCTCTTTTACCCGGTGTGCGTCCATCTGCAATCGCTTCTAAGTTTCTGATCCGTTGGCGATGTAGGAGCATGGCTTCTGGGTCACAGTAGACACGATTAGGATGTGACCACAGCATTTCATTATGACAGTAGGGACAATTGGGGCAGGCACAATTAAATTCTACTAGTTCGATTTCACGACCATATCCCAATACGCTTTGATCGATGATCTCTTTCTTATCTAGTAAATACTTCTTTTCATTTTGCGCTTCAGCATCACTCATCGTCAGTCCTAATTTTAAAAACAACTATATTTACTATTTTATCTCATAAAATAGAGATCAACAAAAGAGTGATTTTTAAAATTAATCGCTATCTTATCTAAAGGAGAGCAATCTATTGACAGCAAGAAAATAACACTATAAACTATGTTAATGGATATTTTATAGTGTTTCTTGATAACTCAGCAATAATTTATCTTTGAAAGAGCTTAAATAGTGAAATAGCATCAAATTGATGCCTAGGTGAGTTATTAAGATAAAAATGTCAGCAATACAAGCAGTCAATTTTAAAAGAGGGTAGGGAAGTTGTTGCGTTAAAAATAAGTTTAAGCTATTATTAATAATAGAATTTTAAAATTCTACGAAGCTCATTAAACGCAGAACCGCCTGCGACTAACAGACGGTTTAACGCGAACGGCGACGTTCAATTTTAAAATAGAATGATTTACCTAGTCAGAGTGTTACGAGCACTAACGACTAGCTTTGATTTACATTATACCGAAAAGTTGCTTTGTATGCAACAAGGTTTTATAAATTAAATAATTAAAAATTATTAGACTATGAAATCTGCACAACAAGAAATGTAATAGAAGCTACCAATTCGTGTAAAAACATTCTGACTGGTCTCAAGGAGAGACTAGCAGATGTCAGACCTTATAAAACAAGCAATCGAGCAGGCTAAAAACCAAAACTGGAGCATCATACCCTTGAAAGGATATGGCGAAGATGCCAAACGTCCTGCCCCTAGTTTAGGCAGTTGGTCACAGTATCAACAGACATTCGCGACTTCAGTAGAAATTGAACAATGGCTCGCGAATGGTATGACAGCCTATGGTGTCATTATGGGCAAAAGCTCTGGAAATACCTTTGTAATTGACTTTGACAATCTAGGTATCTATCACAATTTTTGTAGGGAATTCCCAAAAATTGCACAATCCTATACGGTACAGACACGTAAAGGCTATCATCTCTACCTAAAGAGTGTCATGCCGATCCCGACAACCCGCTTTTCAGGCGGTGACATCATCGGCGAGGGTAGTTATGTGGTAGGCGCAGGATCAACAATAAAAGTGCCAGCCAGAAACAACCAGAGAGAAACACACTACACAATAGAGAATAATACAACAATACAAAACATAACACAAAAACAATGGCAGGCGATTAAACGCACCCTCAAGATACAACGCCCACAAGACACCAAGCCAAATGAGAGGACACAGATAACCATAGAAGCACTACAAAAGCAATATAACCAAAGAGCACTACAAAATGGACGCAACAACACGCTCTACAGCCTAGCGAGACAAGCATACAACAACAACATAAACATAGAGGACACGATACAAACATTAGTAAAGCAGCATATTAGCGCACAAGCACCAAAAAACCATTTACCAGAGACACAGCAACAGCGCGAAAAGGAGGCATTAAGAACAATACAGAGTGCCTATAGAACACGGGGTGCAAATGCATTAAAACTAAAAACAACAGAGCGACATAAAAAAGGACAGCTACCCAATAATCTAAGGGAAGCATTATTACGAGCAACAGCACGACAAAACAAAGCAGGAGTATATGTAGGTGCATCCGCCACTACAGCAAGACTAATTGAGGCGCTATACCGACAAAATTATTTAGGCACAATAACAGACGAAAAAAATATTAGACAGGTAGCGAAAAGATATAAAATTAGTCTAAATAGTGTAAGTAGTGTTTTAAAAGGTACAAGCAGCAACCAAAGAATCATCAGCGTAGTTTCGTATAGTGATATAGATAACCCCCCTGTAGGGGAGGGTGAAAGAAAAGTTACTTCCCAGGTTTTTTATCGGATTCCAAGCCTTGAGGAGTTACTAAATCATTTTGATCTTGTGCCTCAAGCGGTTGATGTTCTGTGTGCTGAAGACTTGTACTCCAATAAAAAATATCTCCAAGCCATGCACCGTGAGTTTATTAAACGCAATGGTGCTAATACATCAACAATTTTTTGTGCCAACCGCTTGAGCATCACACCACGCACACTCCAAACTTATGATAACGACCTCAATATTATTAAAACAGCGGTTGTGCAATATATAACGCTTGGCTGGCATAACGTTGACGAGGATATTTTTGCTACGGTTGATAACCAAGGTATTACACCCGGTATATGGATTCAAGACAGTGAGGGTAAGCGTTATCCTGCTATCAAGGGGATTGCTCTCAAACTCCTTAAGGACAGTACACAGCTCATTCTGTGCAAGCAAAAGACATCTAGACGGTACTTACCTAATCCTGTCATAATTTTTCATGAGGTCTGGTGGGTTGCAAGTGATGGAAGCCAATGGGGTGGGGCAGCGCATGATTTTCCGCCTCAAGCCATCACCGACTATCCATCTGAGGACACACTTGAGATTGAGGCAGTCTCAGCCATTAGCCCTGAAGCCCTCACAGAACAGCTTTCTGGTCGCCATGTTGATCCTAGCACGACGTATTATCGTCTAAAATTTGAAGCACAAGAGCGCAAACGCTTAGAACTTATGGGTGAGCAAGTTCAACAAACACGTCAAACACAGACCTTTGTTGTGGATTCTCGCATCAATGCTTCACTTCAGCTCATTAAGGGGATTGGTGAGCGTATCAGGGAACAATTAGCGGTAGCAGGGATTGATTTTATGACTGATTTAATTTCAATGGGCGCAGAGTCAGTTGCCAAGATTTTCCACTATAACAGCTATATCAGTCCAAGAACGACACAAGCTTGGATTGATCAGGCAGAATTGTTACTTGGATTACGGCCATCAACAGCCAATGAACTTAATCAAAAACGCATCCAACTACGGCAACGAGCATTAAAGCAATACAAGAAAGCCTATAAAACACTACAAGGATTTATCAATGATCTGCTTATCAATGATGAACAGCACAACATCCTGTTATGGCGTTTCAAACAACGTCTTGATATCTGGTTAGAACATCCCTATCTTTTCACCACGTTTAAATTTAATGCGGTGAAAAACCGTGTTATCGACGAATTAGAGGCTTATCTCAAATATTTACACATCTTCTTTAGTATGGATGAATGCTGGCTTACACGCTGGCATATGGAGTCTACTCAATACTGGCAAAAGCGCGCCCAGCAAGTCAAAAAGCAACTTGTAGCATGGCATGATTTATCATTAGACTAATATCTAGCTGGCTTGACTATACTTCAACAATTAATGCATAGCGTTATTATCGAAAGTTTTTTGCTTTCACCAGATGCACATTATACTCATAGACTTGGCGCATAAACCTAATAATGCGATCAAGTTTCTCAAGCTGATGATTTTCTTCATTGATAACGAAATAAATCGCCTGAATGGGGGAGTGTAAGAAAAGGATTTCAAAGTTTTCGAGCAATTCAACATCGAACAATTGACATTCTGCACCCACATAGATGTGGATATCATCTGTAGGGTATCGACAGCATTGCGATTGTTTATGAATTAAAGAGCTTAGGGTATTAAAGGAAATTGATGTTGAAACAAAAATATCCCACCGTTTCAGACCGACATTTGGAAAAAATTGAACAGTCATAACAATTTCTTTCCTTCGCGTTTGTATTTTTCCCATTAAAGATTTATCATAAGAGAACTACTATTTTATAGCTTATTACACATCTTAATATAGCTTAATGATTAATAAACACCTTATAATACAATTATAATACATTATATTGTTATTTTTGTATTGTATAATTTCGGAGAAATAACCAGATGACTATCTTATCTTTTTCAGTTTTGCTAAACCTACTTTTAGATAATGTCCCAGATCCTGATGGGAAAAAATATTCTATTGTTGGATTAGCACAGGAAACAGGCATTTCAATCAATCAAATTGGACACTACAAGCGTGGGACGCATGAAAATCCAACCTTGGAAAACATTAAAGCCATATTGGCTGTATTTCAAATGCCGCTTGCTTACTTGGATTGTACGAATAAAGTTGATGCAATGAAGATGATTACAACGATTCACGCTGACAAACCTATAGAGCAAGACCCTGCGCCTCCTCAGATTCGATTTCGCGCTCCTTCATCCTATATGTCTGATGAAGCATTAAATCAGGTTGCAGGCATACTGTCTTGGATTCTTGAACGCGAAGAAGCATTAAAGAATGGCGATGAAGAACCTCCTTTACCCGATTTTTCAGATCAAGATTAGTTTTTAAAGCCTTTATACACATAGTTGTATTATTTGCAATGAGATAGCACAAAAAATATTTTAATAGCTCATTATATTAACGATTGTGAAGTTGACTTATTTGATGAAATCGAACCTAAACAACCAGATGCTTAAATTAGAAGAACTATTTGATTTAGACACGATAATCTCACAGAAGTTTTCACTTTCTGAGACTGAAACATATTATGAACAGTCTTCTTTGGGATATTTTCTATTTCACTCTACAGAAGGTGCATTGCACATGGCAATTTCAGAAACAGATGAATTTTCTCAAGCGGATTATTTAGCTCAGGTTACACACATTACAAAAGATATTGTGACATTAGATGCTTCTATGGTTCTTGAAATAGGGATGGGTAAAGGGTTTAATATGTATCATATCAAGAATACACTACCCAATATTGAAATATATGGCGTGGATTATTCTAAGTTGCATCTTAAAAAGAGTAGAACAAAAGCTAAGGGAAGGGCAGTTAGAACCGATTTCCATTATTTACCTTTTGCAGCAAACACATTTGATTATGTATTTGAAATTGAGAGTATTTGTCATGCAACAGATATGAAACAAGCCCTGATGTCTATTTACCAAATCCTGAAACCGAATGGTACATTTTCGATATTTGACGGATTTAGGATCATACCGTCAAATCATCTAACAGATACAGAAATGAAAGCAAGGCACTTAGTCGAAAAACCACTCGGTGTAAATGAGGGTATTTTAATCGATAATTTTATCGCGCTAGCTTCTTCAGTAGGTTTTGAAGTTATATCTCAGAACA
>JBAUIA010000038.1:0-23134 GCA_049680565.1 Phototrophicaceae bacterium | reverse complement strand
ATGTTCGTAAGGGATATTGAAGACTGCGCGAATAGCCTCATCTTCATTAAGTTGTGTCACAGCATCAGGAATAGTAGCACTTAATAAAGGCTGTCCCCAAAAAGACTGATACTCCCATACGATGCCGATTGCTACCATGATAGTAAGGGCATAACGCCATCTGCCATTTTTTTGTTGCCAGAGCCACGCTGCACCATAGCCAACCATGGCAGCAAAAGCAATCACAAAGGTAAAGTTAAAACGGGCAGGCGTTCGCGCAAGGCTGAAACCGGGTAAATTTTGTAAGAGAGCAAAGGGTAATGGAATCGGATTACCATTAATTAAAACAGGCTCATTGAGGAATTTCAGCACAGGACCTAATGAAAATAGCCACGCGACGGCTGCTAATAATAACCACCAACGCGCCGAGCGATTTTTTACGATAGCGATAGCTGCTAATAATCCGCCGATGATGCCGATGTACGCCAATCCTTCACCTAAATTTGTGCCATTCACAGCGCGTGGATAAGCGAGTAAAGCATCAAAGGTTGGATGCAAAAATGAAGGTGATACCAAAGCAAGTAAATCCGCGCTAAAACGGGTATATCCGCCGACAGTGCTATAGGTTGCGCTTGTGGCATCAAGAATAGCAGGCGCAAGGACAACTAAGTTGATGACACTCGCAAGGATGCCCATCCCTATAATACGTTGAACTGCTCGCCAATCCCGTTGCCACAGAAGCCCCAGTAAAAATGTGCCTGTAACGGGAATCAAAACATAGATAGATTGTAAAATATGCCCTGTCGTCGTCAGATAGAAAAATAGCACACAGGTCAATAACCATCTGATAAGATTGTCATCAGTGCGGATATAATGGAATAATGCCCAGATATAAAGTGGCGCTGCCCATGCCACCATCAAGCCACCATGCCCTTCCGCCAGATGCCCTTGAAAAAGTGGAAACGCCATATAGACTAAGCCAGCCAGCAAAGATGCCACCAAGGACGACTCGTCCTCATCCAATAAATAGCGCATCAAGAAAAACATTGCCCAGCCATTGAGCGCCATCCATAATAAAACAGTCAAGTTATAGGCAATCTGTAAGGGCATGAAAAATGCAAACCCCCACATCGGGAAGTATTGCAAAGGCAAACCCAATAAAATAATGCCATTGATGCCATCAGGATACCCTAACCACGTTTGGTAGAAGATAGGTTCACCATTTTGTATTGCAAATTTGAACCACCAGACATTGCGTGCCATCTCGTAGGTATCGCTAGTATCACTACCGATGAAATGCGTGAATAAGGATGTTGGCAAATGTCCTACAACAACCAGTGCAATAATAAAATAGCCGATGATAATCAGTGGATGGCGCAATCGGTGCATAAAAACCTCTATTGGCATAATGATGGGTGATTGTAGCGGATTGCCCCTGTGCCGTGTCAAGCGTAGAATAAGATCAGTGTGTGTTAGAAGGCTAAACAATGAAACCTAAAATTAAAATTTATCGCCAAAATCGGCGTAACTTGATGCTGCGCCCGACTGCAGGGGCAATCGAAGTTTATATTCCGCATCAATTGACAGAAGATCATCCTGATGTACAGGCATTTATCGCACAAGGTCTTGCAAAATTTGGCGATCATGTCCCTGAATTACCGCCTGAAAAAACATCCCAAAAAGCAATTAAGCGCATGGTCAAAGAATATGCGACACGCCTTGATGTTAAAGCCAGTCGCGTACAGTTCCGTGATATGCGCCGTAAATGGGGCAGTTGCAGCAGCAAAGGCACAGTGACACTCAATGCACGCCTGACGTGGCTAGATGCTCATCTTGCTGAATACATCGTCTGTCACGAGTTAGCACACCTCATCGAACTCAATCATAGCAAACGCTTTTGGGCAATTGTTGAACAACATATGCCTGATTACCGCGCTCGTTTAGATGAATTGCGCCGTGTCGAAAAAACGCTTCATTGGTAAGTTCATAACTGGCTTCCACCATGAAAATGCTACATTCTGTCATTCTTATTATTATAGTGCGATTAAATTAATCATAAAATATAGCACCAGACCGATACTGAGTAGAATAATACTCCCTGCGCCAATGCGTATTCGGTAAGCTCGCCATTTATCATTATCTGAAAGCCCCTTTAAGGGTGTTTTACGAATAATCCACCACGATAATAATGAAAAGGGAGTCATGACGGCGAGTGATACCATAAGGTTTGAAAGTGCATCAGAATCAGACATTTTTCTTCCTTATATTTTCTTCAAACCATTGCCTGTTAAGCAACACACAATCTCAGCATCAGGCTCTAAGTGTTGCATAATTTGTGGTAAGGCAGCAACCGTTACGGCGCTGGTATGCTCGGCAATGAGACCACGTTTTGCCAATGCGTCACGGGCTTGAGTGATCTCATCTTCTGTCACACGGAAGGCTGCACCGCCTGTATTGCGAATCGTCGCTAGCACTTCTGCACCCCGAACAGGCTGATTGACCATAATACCATCGGCAACCGTGCGCCCACTTTCATGAATAAACGGTGGAATTTCTGAGCCTGATTCAAAGCCTTGTACCACAGGGTCAACTTTTTCGGATTGGATAGCAAACATTTTCGGCACTTTGTGGATGAGTTCAGCTTCTTTCAGTAATTGGAAACCGCGTGCAATCCCTAAAAATAATGCGCCATGCCCAACAGGGGTTACGATTGCATCGGGGAATTTGGGCAAGAGTTGCTCCCAAATTTCAAAACCTGCTGTAATTTGACCCAACAAGAAATAAGGACTCCATGCGTGGCTAGCATACGTTGTGGTCTTAGCTGCTTCATGACAGGCTTCGGTTTTAGCGTGTTGTGTGCCTGCGATTTCTGCTAATGTGCCACCAAATGCCTGAATAAGTTTCTTCTTTGCTTCCGCACCATCTTTCGGGACGAAAATCCGTGATTGTATCCCTAAGGCACTGGCAAAAGCAGCAACGGAAGCCCCTGCATTCCCTGATGAATCATCAATGACTTCGGGAACATCATATCCAGCAATGTGATTCATGAGTGTTGTTGTGCCACGATCTTTATAAGACCCTGTTGGATTCAAATATTCCAGTTTAGCGTGAATCCGATAACCATTAACAGTGGTTTCGACGAGAGGGGTCATGCCTTCACCGAGTGTCACTTGGCGGTCTAAGCCTAACCAAGATTGATAGCGCCATAAACTACTATCTGCCATGTTGATGTCTGAGCCTATAAATTTGGGCAAGGCTTCAAAATCAAGGATGCCACCGCAAGCCGTACATTGCCAATCAAGCGGTTCAGCAACAGCTTTGCAATCTGTGCAAATAATCGTATGTGTCATGATGAATCGTATCCTAAGCTAATGTTCTAAAAAACAAATTGATATGAGCTAACCGTGATAACTGCTTGTGCGACCCATAGGTAATGCTATCATAGACAGTATCATTTTCACACATATCAAGAGGAAACAATGGAACTCTTTTCATGGAATGTAAACGGCGTTCGCGCTGTCGAGAAAAAAGGTTTTTCCGAATGGCTACAAACAACAAAACCCGATATTTTGGGGATTCAAGAAACCAAAGCCCATCCTGAGCAACTCAGTGATGATCTGCTCAAACCAGAAGGCTATCATACCTTTTGGGCAGCAGCCGAGAAAAAAGGCTATAGCGGTGTCGCCCTCTATACCCGTACCGAACCTAACGATGTTCAAATTGGCTTAGGTATCCCTGAATTTGATGCTGAAGGTCGCACGATTATTGCTGAATACGATGATTTTATGTATGTGACGACTTATGTACCAAGTGCTAGTAAAGGGGCAGATTTCGTACCATTTAAACTGGATTATTGCCAAGCCTTACTAGATCGTTGTAATGAATGGCGTGCTGCTGGTAAAGGGGTCATCGTTTGCGGTGATATTAATATTTCTCATCAAGAGATTGATCTTGCACGTCCTAAGACCAATCAACAAACCACAGGTTTCCGACCAGAAGAACGCGCATTTCTCGATAAGTGGTTCAATGATGAAGGCTATATTGATACGTATCGTCATTTCTACCCTGAGCAAGAAGATGCGTATAGCTGGTGGTCATATCGTGCAGGCGCACGTCCACGCAATGTAGGTTGGCGTTTGGATTACTTCATCGTGTCACCGAATATGGTCGATTCACTGCAAGCATCAACGATTCATAGTGATATCATGGGTAGCGATCATTGCCCTGTCAGCATCACCCTCAAATAATATCTCTAAGGCTACAAACGATATAAGAATTGTAGAGGACACAGGCATATTGTGTCCTTTAATTGTTGGTTCTATGGCTTTATACCCTATATTCCCTCAGCAAGGCATCAAGAGCTATATCCCCTGTTGTCTCAGTTGATAAGCTACTTATATCTGCACCGTGTTCCAGTAGATAATGCACCACATCTATATGCTTACCTAAAACGGCTTCAAATAAGGCTGTATCTCCTGAATTAGAGGCAGCCGCATTGATGTTAACACCGTGTTCAATCAAATACTGCACAACTGTAAGGTGTCCCATCATGCTAGCCACTGTGAGTGCATGTTCTTTAATAGCGTTAGGATCACTGAGGGTCTGTCCAAAGCAATCGCTATATGGTGGAATGGTATTTTGCAATAATGATGTCACAAGCGCTAATTGACCTGCTGCTGATGCTGTGACTACATGATTGACAGTTGCACCCGACTCAATCAGAGCCTTGGTTGCCTCACGTTGCCGAAAACTAATAGCAGTGATGAGTGGATATTGCTCATTGGCACTGCCATCAGCATTCCCATACTGACAAAATAAGCGCACCAGTGCATCCATTTTTCCTGCTTGTGCAGGGTGAGAACTCGATACCAATCCGACTAAAGGTGTACTACCGATACCACCGCCATAAATGTTGCTTCTCTGATTTGGATTCGCACCTGCGTCTAATAGCATACGCGCAATCGTCACAATATTATCAGGCGTGCGTTGTTTATCTGCTTCAATGCCATTCGCAGCCACATAATGCAATAATGTAGCTTGATGCTCGGCGTTGCTATGCTGTTTTGCTAAGTTAGGATGTGTATTTAGAAGAATTTGTAAGCGTTTTTCATCACCATTGATAACGGCTTCTACTGCATTGTCGAAAGGGGAAAGGGTTGTATTTGTAATATCAGACATCTTAAGTAACCTGATGATTAAACAGATACAACCATTTTATTAGAATTTATGTTCTGTGTCAATCAAGTATATTCCACTCATCTTCATTAGGTCTGGGTGATTGTGCTGGGCGGGTAACAGCCGTTGGATCATAATCCACTGTATCTCCAATAAATTGCTGCGATTTGCTAATCGGGAAGGGGTCTAATCCACCACTTTGTGCGCCCATCATTTTTTGGATGGCAATCATCTCTTGTGTCGTGATATTTCCCATTGTATTTTCATAATTATCGGTTTCATTTGTGCCAAATGCGCGATGAAATGCAATCCGTTGGAATTGTACGCTCGACATATTTGCGACAACTATCGCGTTAGGGTTAAAACCACGCGGTAGTAAATCTTTTTGACGAATCAATAGAATGCTGGTCATCAATAGCGCAACGCCAGCCCATTGTCCCATCGTCAGCGAATCGCCTAAGAAGATGAACGCTAAGATCAATGCGACACCAATTTCTGCTGCTGCCATGATTGCTGTTTGCATCCCACCTAAAATTTTGACACTCGCAAACATTGCTAACCGCGATAAAGCAGTCGTGATCCCTAATGCTATGATGGCTAATGTAGCTGGTACGACATCAATCTGATTGAGGGGTGGTGCAACCGCTAACCAGACCATTGTTACAACAACACCCATCGTTGTTAAAATATATAAGGCTGCTGTTGGGGCAGGCATTTCGTACAAAACATATTGACTCAGGATGACTGTCCCTGCAAATAACAAGGCGTTTGCTAGCATATAACCAACACCTGTCCAATTAACCTCTGTTGCACCCAAGCCTGTGACCATCAATAAAGCGGTTAATGCCATCAGGACACGAACCATCGTGCGAATATCGGTTTTTTGCCCACCAATTCTTGATAATAGCACCGCAAAAGCCAGATAAACCCCATTAATCAATTGCACCAATGAGGCATCGAGTTGTTGTAAGCCACCATAATAGAATAGTGACCCAATCCCATTGATAATGCCGATGACCACGCAACCCATTAATCCTGCTGGATAGATAAAAATATATTTACGAAAAAATAGCCCATAACTAATCCAAAGCAGGGCTACTGCAACGATTGTGCGTAAGGCAGCAACGGTAAAGGGATCAGCTTGGGCTTCAATTGCAAATTTGCCCAGCACAGGGGCAACGCCTAAAAAGAGGGGTGTTGCAAACGCTGCAACGACCCCAATTGGATTAATGGGTTTTTTTGTTTCAGGCATGATAATTAACCGAATACTTTGCGTAACGGATGATCGTGTCGCGCTGATCGTAGCAGCAGCGCACGCATTAATTCAACTTCGTAATGAGTGTTTCTACAAATTCATCATCAATGAACGACCCTTTTTGGAGCATCATATCAGCATGGGTATCAAGGAATACTTTTTCACGAGCGGTCAAATCTTTGGCTGATACGACCACAATCGGAATATGTTTTAAGGCATCATCACCGCGCATGGTCTCGATGACTGTGAAACCATCGACATCAGGCATCATTAAATCAGTAATGACCAAATCAGGTTTCATCTGGCGGATGATATCTAAGCCAGCTTTGCCATTATGCGCCAAGTAGACTTCGCTATTCTTGCGTGATTCCAGAATACGACTCATCAGACGAGCAGCATTTTCATTATCTTCAATCACAACAACCCGTTTGAGTGGTCCTTGAATCGTACCAACAGCATCTGTTAAGGCTGCTTCTGGCACGGATGCAGCCGTTGCCGTCTGAGATAAATCAACGATTTTTTGCCATTGTTCGCCTAAGATTTGTTTTTCAACAGGGAGGGTATGTCCCGAACAATTAACGACTACTACATCATCAGGCTTGATAATGCCTTTACGTACCATGCGGATTAAACCAGCAAATGTAACACCTGTCGCAGGTTCAACCGAGATACCATCTAATCGCGCCAATAAACGAATCGCATTGAAGGCTTCTTTATCGCTAGCTGCTTCAAAGTGTCCGCCATTTTCTTGCACATAATCGTACAAAATTTCATAAGCACGCCCCGGATTACCTGTTGCTAAGGTCACAATCACAGAATCAGAACTTTCGATTGGGGTTGCAACCCGTTGTCCACGCTCAAAGGCTTCTACCATTGGCGCACAACCATCTGATTGAATCATGCCATAAGCAGGTTTCTTATCAATCAAGCCAAAAGTGTGCATTTCACGGAAACCCTTCGCCAAGCCAATCGGACCTAAACCGCCCGAAACACCTTGTAAGAACCAATCAGGCGCACGCCATTTTTTACCATCTTCTAAGATCGTTCCTAATTGTTCGGCAATTTCATATGCCATTGTTTTCATGGCTTCCGTTGCAGCGATGCTCTTAATCCCCTTATCGAGGAATAAGCCTTTGTTGCGTGCAAAATTCGCTGCTAGCTCTTTTGTTTGATCGTAAGTCCCCGTTGTTTTGATAATTTCTGAGCCATAAATCGCTGCTTCACGCATTTTATCATTGGGGGTCAATGATGGGAAAAATGCCCACAAATGAATCCCTGCACGCGCACCATATGCAGAATATGCAATGGCAACATTACCTGTACTCGCAACCACAACCTCATCAATACCCATCTCTTTGAGTGCTGTAATTGCCACCGTCGCTTGACGATCTTTAAAGCTACCTGTTGGTCCTTGGCGCTCATCCTTAATATAAAGATTATTAAGTCCGAGGCTAGCAGCTAAATGCTTACTCTTGATGAGAGGTGTTCCGCCCTCACCCATAGAGATGATATTATCCGTATCGTAAATGGGTAGCACTTCATGATAACGCCACAATGAAGAAGGGCGGGTCTTGAGTTGTTCCAACCACTCTTGAACATTGATTTTGTCAAGTTCGTAGCGTGCTTCCATGATATTATCGCCACAAGTTGCACAGACTCCTTTAAATCCTTTGAAATCAGCGATGGTGTGACAATTGGTACATTCCAGCAAAATTTGTTGCTTTATGCTCATTGAGAATCCTATTTTCTATTGTTAGCTTCCAAGAAGGAACGAATATTATCAATAAATAGTGCATATTCTTCTTGGCTGATGTCGGTTTTTTGTAGCACATGAATATCAATGAGTTGCTCTTGCTCTGCATTGCTCAAATCAAGTTCACCTGTCACAACCAATACAGGGATTTTAGCAGTTTCTGGGTTGCCCCGTAACTCATCCAAGACGGCAAAGCCATCTTTACCGGGCATCCGTAAATCTAAAATGATGAGATCAGGACGACGACGAGCAATCAATGAAATGCCTTCATCACCGCTCTGGGCGCTATACACCTTAAAATCACTATGTTCTTCTAACATCTGCGTTAATAGACGAATTGCATCTGGCTGATCGTCAATAATCACAATGCGTTCACGTTGGCTTTCTTTTTCTGCTTTAAGTACAGCATCGAGTACATCTTCGCCCAAGAATGGACGTTCGATGAAGGTATGTGCGCCTAGACGATAAGCACGTTCGCTATCGGTGTCAATGGTTGTCACAACAACAGGAATATCAAATGTGTCATCACGTTCTTTGAGATTTTTCAATAAGTCCCAGCCGACACCATTCGCAAAGTTCACATCGAGTATCACCACATTGGGGCGTAATTGACCAATCATGGCTTCTGCAAATGCAGGAAAATCAGCAGTGGAAACTTCAAAGCCTTCGCGTTGCAAAATACGACGGAATTGATCGACCATTGTCTTATCATCTTCGACAAGAATGACATCGCGTTTTTGGGTCACAATCGGTATATTTTGGGTCACATTGGTATCAATGCGTGTATTCTTAACTTTGATTTCTTGGGTATCTGTTTTACTACTGCCGTTGCTATCTTCGACTGCACCCATTTCAGCCCGTTTACGTGCTTCTTCAATATCTTTACGGCTGATTAAACCACTTGATGTTGTTGTGAGCGGTGATGAACTCGAAACGGGTTTTTGTGCAGAACGGCGCTCATTGAGTTGTTTTTCAAGCGCTTCACCAGCCCCTTCATAAGTTGGGATTGTGACACTGAAAGTCGAGCCAACACCCACTTCTGAGACAACTGTTAACTCGCCACCTTGTAACTCAGATAAAGACTTGGAAATCGGCAAGCCCAGTCCTGTTCCGCCCACTGTACGAGTCAGTGAATTATCGACTTGACGGAATTGCTCAAAGACGGTGGGTAAATCTGCTGGTGCAATCCCCATCCCTGTATCAATCACATCGACCCGAATCATCGGTTCAGGATCACCTTCAACCGCATAAACATCAACGGTAACTGTCCCACTTTCAGTAAATTTGATTGCATTGGTCACTAAGTTGAGTAGAATTTGTCGACTACGGATTTCATCGCCGTAAACTTTCGGTAATCCATCGGCAACTTCGACAAGAAGTCTCAGGTTCGCTTTTTCTTTCATCAGACCAATCGCAATTGATTTAACACTTTCAACCAATGGTTTCATCTCGAAGTATGCAAAGCGCAAGTTAAGCTCGTTGGCTTCAATCTTTGCTTGATCGAGAATATCGTTAATCAACCGTAAGAGATGATTACCACTATTGTAGATGGTCGTTAAATCTTGCTCTTGCATTTCAGATAGTGGACCATCAATCCCTTTCAGCATCACACGGCTAAACCCGATGATTGAGTTCAACGGTGTGCGTAACTCATGCGACATACTTGCAAGGAATTGGCTCTTGAGGCGATCAACCTCGCGCAATTGTTCTACTGATTCTTGCAACTGCTCAACGAGCAAGGTATTTTGGACAACTGCGCCCAATGAACCAGCTAAAGTTTGGAGTAGGGTAATCGTATCTTGCGTATAAGCATTCAACCGATGACTTTCTAGCACAAGGACACCCACCATAGTTGTACCTGATTGAATCGGCAAGACAATCGCAGATTGACAGGTTGTAGTCAGTGCTTGATAGCGATGTTCATGGCGCGTATTAGGAATAATTTGCGGTTTTACTTGATGCGATACAATACCAATAAGGCTTTCAGCATCCCCAACTTCAACACTTTCTACATGGTTAACCAAAATTGCATTGTCTGTTGCAATTGTGCCAATTTCAATAATTTGCTTACGATTACCATGATAATCTTCATACATCTGCGGTAGATAAATTGCGACAAGATCGGCACGGGTATTGCTACGAATTTCGTTTGCAACATACTCCAGCGCATCATTGAGTGTTTCTGCTGAGGCTGCTTTGGAGGTCATCTCAAACAAGAAGCTCATATCTTTCGCGCTACGCTCTGCATCTTCATATAAGCGTGCATTATCAATTGCAACTGCAATCTGTGATGCAAGAATGGTCAATACTTGAACATCTTCATCAGTGAAGGCATTCGGATCATTAGATTGCACATCTAGTGCGCCTACAATCTCGCCTTTCACAACCATTGGTAGCGCCATTTCTGAGCGTGTGAGGGGCAAGAATGGGTTAGGCTGATGCACAACAGCAGCATCGGCGGTATCAAGTGCAATCGATGGTTGACCGATCTCTGTTACACTCCCAATGACGGATGCTGACCCGCGTTTCAACTTATGACCTACATTTAACAAGTTCTTCCCAGCTTCACCCGTACTTGCACGTAATAACGCCCACTCATTATCATCATCCATCAAAAAGATTTGGACATGGTCGTAGTAAAATTGATCTTGGATGAGATCAACCACCTGTGGTAGCAACACATCAAGATCGAGAATTTGACCCACATTTTGGCTAATAACAGCCGATGTTTGGAGTTGGCGCGCACGTTGTTCTGTTTGCTCAACAAGACGTTTCGCTTCTAGCGCTAATGAAGTTTGTTCCGCAAATGCTTGATAAACGCGCAAATCACGATCTGTATAGGCATGGGTTTCAGGTGAACCTAGCCAAATAGCACCGATTGAGCGTCCCGTAACTTTTAGCGGTAACACTACTAATGACTGTGCCTCTAAACTTTCAATATTCATCTTCGTCATGAGGTCTAAATCATTATTTTCATGAATATCATTGATGATAAGCACGTTATCAGTTGCTAATACTGTCCATGCAGGGAATTGCTCTTTCGTTAAGCTCACACCCAATAAATCCACATCGTCTTCAGCGTGCCAACCCGCAACAAAATCAACTGCTGCAACAGGATCATCCCAATTTGGAACATTGAGCATAGCAATGAAAACTTGTGTAATATGTGGCTCAATCAAGTAAGATACGATGACATCAATAATTTCTTCAGGTTCAGAAGCATCAATTAATGCTTTAGATGCTTGGTACAAGACACTGGTTTCTTGTAATGTACCCTGCACTTGATTCAGCAAGAGTTGGTTATCAATGACAACGCCTGCACTATCCGCAATAGTATTTAAATAACGCTCATCGCTCGTACTAAAGTTATGTGCATTTTCATAGCCAAGCAGTAAACGACCACTTGTCACCCCCTTAACACGGATATTGATAGCAGCAAACGCCATGATAGTCCCTGCTTTGACCACCTCTAGCTCAAAGGGACTCATAGTATTCCGTGTAATATCTGCAACATACATACCATCGCTACGCGGTAAAGGTAAGGTCATCAAGCGCTCAAGATCAAGCCCGTTGGCAATACTATCATCGAAACCGTGTCTGAACATTTCTTCGATTGTATCGTCATCCGTGAAGAGATAAGCAGCACTCATATCAGGGTTTAAGGTGCTTAATAATTCTTCAATCGCATCAAACAAACCAAAGCGATCTACCGCACGACTGATGGCTGTGTTGGCATTATATAACGCTTCTGTTTCGGCTAATGCCTTTTGTGAACTTTCAACCAGATATTGGTTGTCAATCGCTTGACTAGACATATCTGCAACACTGGTCATGACACGTTCTTGTTCTATTGTGAAGGCTTCTGGTTCACCAGCTAGCAGCATAATCCAACCGAGTGGATGCTGCCGTGTTCTGGTATTCAATGGCACAATCATTACGGATGCTGCCTCAAGCGCAATCAGATGCTTACGCACACTATCATTGAGTGTCATATCGCGTTGAACGGTATCAATTGTCAAAAGTTTATTTTGTAAGATCGGCTCTAGCACACTTACATTCGAGAAAGGTGTCACAAGGCTACGTGCAAGCCAAAGTTGCTTATCTTCTAGCATGATGATATGTGCATCAGTGGGTTGTTGAATTGCTAACTGCGCGATAAGTGCATCTAAGAGGTCATCTAAGTTGTCGGCAGCCGTCAGTGCGCTTTGTGTTTCATACAAGAGGACTGTTTCTCGCAGGCTTTCTTGCATCATACTTTCCATACTACGCAAGTTCGTAATATCTTGCAACGCAACCACAATAGCTTGTTGGATACCATCTGCGTCAAAAATTGGTGCAGCACTGATAAACAGATTCAAGGTCGTAAATTCATCCATAACGACAACTACATCATCAATAGATGCAATATCATCTGCCGATTGCTGACCCGCAATGTACATCGGTAATTTGTGGGTCTCATACAAGTAATTTGTACCTGTTTTGTACAAATTATAGGCTTCTGCGGAGAATGCTTGATTGAATTGAACAGCTTGCCCCAATAATTCAGGCACACGCTCATTCGCAGATATAGGCATCAGTGTTGCAGGATCAAGCACCATAACGCCTACAGGCAGTGTCGCTAAGATTTCATCTAAGCGTTGACGCTCAAATTGAGTTTCTTGGAGCAATCGTTGGTTTTCTACCGCAATAGCGACTTGATCGGCAATCGACTGCATGAAGCGTGTATAGCCTTCATCTAACACTTGTGCTTGGTCGGTACGCAAAATAAGCACCCCAAACCATCGTGCGCGTGACCAAAGTGGCGCGACAACGGCTGATGTCGCCTCGTGTGCGCCTAAAATATCTCGGATTTTGGGATATTGTTCACCAATTTGATTAATATCTTTATAAATCAACAAGCCGTCATCATTCGCACCAATCAATTGCCCAAATGGCGCATCTTCTTGTGCAATCAGCGTGCCATCTAGGACTTTATTGCTGTGTGTCGGGTTACTATTCCAACTATATTCATACCGCAAGTTTGGCGCATCAATATCAGGGTCAGGGCTTGCCAACAACACCGTGATCGATAAGTTTAACTCGCGCTGTATCCGTGCATTTTGCTGGATGATCGGCATCGCAAGATGACCAGCAACTGCGTCATAAATTGCGCGTGTATCTTGTGCGCTCGAAATTGCGCGTGTGGCAACGTATAAACGGCGAATTTCATTCAATGTATCTTCGGTTTGTGTGAGCAGACTACGGTTTTGAATTTGGGTACTCATCTGTCCTGTCAAAGCGCGATACACTTCATAATCATCTTGTGATAAATCGTATGATTGCTTATTCACGATATAGAATAGGGCAATGGGTGTGTTATCACTGAATAATGGGAATATTGCCATAAACTTGTACTCAAGGTCACGCATCCATGTGACAAGTGGCGGTACATCTTCAATATCTTCACCGGGGTCAACTAAGATTTCAGGTTCACGTTGGCGCATCGGTGAATGCTGCGGTACAAATAAATCATGATAGGTATTGACTGTCTCAACAGTTCCATTATGCGATTGAGCAACAATATGCGATAAATTGCCCCAACCCTCTCTATCTGCATCGCCTTCTAACATACCTAGCCAGAAATCAAGCCGTGGATCGCTAGCTGTCGCAACGGCTGCAAATACCAAATCCGATAAACTCTGCGATGTATTGATAATACGGCTCGCAGCATATAATTTTTCTTGCCGTGCTAGTGCATCTTCAGTTTGTTGTAAGAGTAAACGGTTATCAATGGCAACACCTGCTTGTGCAATCAAGGCATCATAAATCCGAACATCGCGTTCGCTAAATTGATGCGCCTCATTAAAGGTGATACTCATGAAACCTTTCCACGAACCACGCATATTCAATGGAATAAAGACCATTGACTGCGCGTTGACATCAAAGAACATTTGGGCAAGGTCATTGCGAATATTGCTGAGTACCTTGATGTTATCAACCGTTGAAATTTCAATTGCTGATAAACGCTCCATAAAAGGATATTGCGATAACTGCAAGCGTTTCCCAATCAGTGAAATATCAGTTTCGCGAGGTACAATCGCTAGATCAACCGTAATACGTACCCAATCAGGCTTGCTACTTAACATCGCCTCATCAAATAACCAAACTTGTCCGCCTGATGCGTCAGTCGCAACCGTATTGATAATTGCTTCTAGCACATCTTCGAGGTCTGTTGCTTCATTCAATTGCCGACTTAGTTGATACAAAACCGAAGTTTCTGATAAAGATGCTTGTGTTTCTTGGAAGAGCCGTGCATTTTCAATTGCTAAAGAAACACGCTCGGCTACGGATTGTAAAATTTGACGATCACCATCACTAAATTGTTGATTATCAGGAAGATTTGCTTCTAAATGTCCCAAAACTTGCCCACGCACATTAATATCTGCGCTTAGTTTAGGCTGTTCGATACTTGCCCCATAGGATTGATCGAGGTCTAATGTATTCTCAAGTTCCGACCACGCATCACGCGTTAATTGCCGATTCAAGGTTCTAATTTGCTCAATACGCTGTTCTGTTTGCTTCTGTAATTGTGCATTATAAATTGCAACAGAAATTTGATCGGCTAGTAATTGATAGGTAGCAATATCATCTTGCTGGAAGGCTTGTGGTGTCCGACTTTGAATATCAAGCACGCCTAAAATATTATCGCCAATCAGTAGCGGTAAACCCATTTCCGAACGGGTATCACCCAAAATTGGATTCGCTGCGTGCGGTGCAGTTTTATCAGTAGCCGTATCATTGACAATAACAGGGCGTTTTTCTTGTGATACTGTCCCAATAACACTATCTGATCCAACTAATAGACGATGCCCTTCTGCAATTAACTTGTTACCAGCATCACCACGACTATAACGCAATTCCGCAAAAGTTTGAGACTCATCTATCAAGAAGATTTGGGCATGATAAAACCCTAATTCGTTACAAATTAAATTGATAGAACGATTGGCTAAGGTATCAAGATCAGTCAATGTCGCTGTTTGCCGTCCGATGCGCCCTGCAACTTGAAGATCACGATTTCGGAGTTGTGTTTGTTTCTTCAAGTCCTCACTCAGTCGGTTAACACGTGTTGCGATACGACGCGCTGCCGTCACCAACTCTGCTTGGTCACCTGTGGAATACACAATGGCATTACTATCGCGTGCAATCGTTTGTACTAAGGTATCTGCTTCATAAACGCTTTCAAAGAAGGGGCGTAAAATCTGCTTGATACTCTGTAGGATGATAATAGGAATGAGTGCTGCTAAGGCTATAATCCCTAAAATGACCAAAACAGTGGGTTGATAATACACGTAGAAATTATCTGTAATAATGATTCGCCAGCCTAAAGCTGATAGATCAGGATAGGGTACGACACTTGCTCCATAAATCGTACCATTGCCTAAGCTATAGATGGGTTCTTCCGTGCCAGATAGTAAACCTGATTGAGTAATAATCGTTTCGTAGAAGTCATTACCATTGATATTGCCCCCATCAGCATTGAGATTCGCAATATAGTTCGCACCAAATGCGTTGCTATCGGCAATTACTGTATCGGTATCTACCAGCCACACAACACGCCGTGACGCTGCCGAAGCCGTTTCATCAATGAAATTTTCATCAGCGAAATTGACAATATTTCTCAGTTGATTGGTATCAATGGTCAAGCTGATAATCATTCGTGGTGTATTGCCATTTGCATACACAGGAATATAGGCATCCAATAAAACAGTACGATTATTAGCCGTTTCCACATTAACATCTGGCGGCAGATAAAACTCACCTAGAGTGATCGCCCCTTGGATGTTGTTACTCAAGATGCTATTAAATGCTTCTGCTGATGCGTCAGAAGGCGTATAGATAACATCATCATACGCTGTAACATTCGTGACCGCTCCATTATTATTCACACGGTCAAATGCTAAATAAGGCACACCATCGCGCAGTTCAATAAATTGTACAGCGATATATTCTTCACTATTCACTTGAAGAAGCTCGCCAGCACTCGCAGCCGCCAAGACAATATTTGGCGTACCTGTTAAATGGTTGGATAAATTAGGATCATTACTCAAACTCATTAAGCTATTTGTGTAGCTATCGAGCTTTTGTTGCAATGACTCCGTAATACGCTCTAATCCATTGTTGTAATCAATTTGAATATCGTTCCGACGATCAACAATATTGCCCCAAATCCCAGAAATTGCAAAAATACTCACGCCAATGCTGAGTCCAATACCCAACAGGCGCATAACACGTTCTAAGAATGGATTTTCAGTTGTTCTGACTGCTTGAGCAGATGATGATTGTGTTTGTGTCATAATTACTCCGCGTCCACAAGGTGCTGCGATGTGTTTTCAGGATGCTTATCGTTCGGATAAACTGCGTTACCATTGCCGTTGCTATGACCATTGCTTGTGCCATTTTGCTTACTGGTTAAGCGAATAGCAACTTGTGGTGTGCGCAATGCTTGCTCAATTTCAAGCACGGCTGTTTGAAGAATACCTTGAATATCAGTTTGGTTGGTGAGTTTGGCAGAAATATCATTCACAATCCGCTCACGGTCAGCCGCTTGCTCACTGGCTTGGAATAAACGCGCATTTTCGAGGCTGATTGCTAGCCGTGATACTAATTCTTGTGCGAGCAATACCTTATCGTATTCAAACTCCGCTTTAGGAATTTCATATTCAACCACACCTAATATCTGGTTGCGTAATTTAACAGGCACAACAAATGGCACTGTATCACGATTGGTTGTTTCACCGACAATTGGCTCACCACTCATCATGACAGCATCGGTTAATTTTTGGAAGTTATAGCCTGTCTTCGCACCTGATGCCATCGTTATATCGCTTTGGCGTAATTGATTCACATGCTGTTGCCATGCACGCCGTGTGGCACGCCCGCGTTCAGCTTCGGTTTCGCGTAATAGCCGTTCCGACTCTGCGTATAAGCGTGTGTTCTCAATCGCAATGGTAATCTGATCGGCAAGTGTTTGTAGCGCTGCAATTTGCTCAGGTTCAAAAGTGTTCCGTTGCTTACTCTGCACATCTAAAGCCCCAATAATGACATCGCCTAAGCTGAGAGGAATACCCAGTTCGGCGCGTGTCTCGCCTAAAAATTGGTTTTGACGATGCAAATTACTGGCACTGGTATCACGCTCAACAATGACTTGCCCTTGATCGGTGACTTGCCCAATCACACTCACACTCCCAACACTGATTTTATGACCGCGTGCCAACAATTCACGCCCTACGATCCCCGTACTTGCGCGTAAAATAGCATTTTGCTTATCATTATCGAGTAAGAAAATCTGTGCATGATAAATGCTCGGAAAATTTTGCGTAATCAAGGTCACAACGCGGCTCATCAATGTATCAAGATCACGTTCTGCTGTTACTGCGCGTGCAATATCTTGCGTAATCTGTACATCTCGGGTGCGGTCTTGTAAGCGTTGATTCATATCATCATTGAGGTTGCGGATATAATCGCGCATATCAACAAAACTTGTTGCTAGACTGCCCATTTCATCTTGCCGATTTCTTGCTGGTACATCCGCATCAAAATCGCCACGAATAATTGCTAACATCGCAGTGCGTAATCCACGAATCGGTGGCAGCACTAATTGGTTCGCTGCCAATAAACACATAATCAAGACGATGACCGTTAAGACAGTTGCACCGACAAAAATTTGACCGGTTGTTTGCTGACCGAGTATCGTAAATAACTCACTCGTGTTCACTTCGGAAATCAATGCAAAGGTTTCGTCATCAATCGTTAATGCAGCTGAATACCCAACAACCTCACGCATCTCATTATTTGTCGTGACATCATAAATATCAACACCACTTGCTAAATTGGATAAAGCACGCTCTGCCCCAAATGATGTCACATCAAATAGGGTATTATCGCGGACTGTATCAGGTGCTAATACAATCGTGGTATCATTGCGCTCTACAATGACATAGGCGAAGGTATTAAAAGCAAGTTCGGTACTTTCCAGATTGTCGACAAAAATTTCATCCAAATTCAGATCAACCAAAAGATAGCCTTGTAGCTGTGGATTACCATTTTCATCTTCGATAAGCAGGGCAGTCAATACTTCAACGCGGGCTTGATCATCACGGCTGGTCACACCAAATACTTGAATATCGCCTTCACTAATATTCAAACGATCAGCAATTGCACTAACCGATTCGCGTTGACCTTGTAAGGTATCGCGTGCTATTTGATCTTGGCGGACGACTGTCGTATATGGAAAATAAAATTCTGATAAGATGCGAACACTATTGTAGTAATTGGTTTCAATGAGTTGTGTGCGAATCCGCGACTGAATATCGACGCGGAATGACTCAGCATCTTCATTTTGAATACCCGTGCTTTGTTGTACTAAGCCTTGAATTAATATACGCTCGTTCGCATTCAAGAATTCATTCAAAACATTCAATGAGTCGCGCAAATCACTCTCAATAGCAGCTTGTCGTCGTGAGCCATTTTCCAAGACAAATGACTCAAGATTACCCAGCGCAATGCTACGTATTGTACGGATAGTCAAGCCACTGAGTACAACTAAAGGAATCATCACTGCGATGATAATGATAATACTGATCTTAGCTGATAAACTGAAATTTGTTCTCATGATGTACCCTCGCCCTCACCGATTTGTTGTGCATCTGGCTTGAGCCGAATCTGTGTTTGGATTGCACCCAGTGCTTGATTGAAATTTTCCGCAGCAAGTTGCAATACAGTGTTGATGTCTGTCGATGTGAGCAACAAGTTACCGACTTCATTTGCCATTGATTCGCGTTCAGCTTGCGATTGGCTCTGCTCAAAGAGACGTTTATTTTCCAACGCTAAGGATAAACGCTGAACAACATTGCGGATGAGTTCTTGCTGACGCGCTCCGATAATTTGTGTCCCTTGTGGCACTTTAAAGGTCATTGCGCCCAATGTTTGCCCGCGTAGGGCAATGGGTACACTAACAATTTGTTGATTGCCCTCTTGCTCAATCGTGATCTGACCTGTTTGGATAGCGCTTTCAATCTCTTTCGTAAGTACCGATGATTCAATTGGTACAGCGTTGTAATCATCTAAATCATACCCTAGATACTCAACACCTTGTTGCTGTAAGTAATCGCGCCATGTATTGGTGGTTGTGTGTCGTTCAGCACGTTCGTATTGCAATAATTGCTCGCGTTGGCGTGTGATGAGGCTATCTTGTTCTGATAAATCACGTTGTAAGGTATTAATAAGTCGCAAGCGTTCTAACGTTTGACCATATTGTGATCCTACAAGTTCAACGCTCTGGATTTCAACGGTTTCAAAGTCGCTTTTATTGTCACTTTGAATATCTAAAACAGCAATAATGTCATTCTGGTCATTGAACACAGGCACGGCTAAGGCTGCTCGTGTTCCCTGTAACAAATGTTGCCGTGTGGATGCGTCCGCATTTTCGGTGATGACAACAGTTTTGGCGGTGCTAATTGCATCATAGATGCCACTGCGTTGCCCTAACTGAATATCGTTATCAATATTGACCTGTGAAGGATTCAAACCTGTTTGAACACGTTCAATGACTTCTTTATCTTCAACCAAATAGATTCTCACAAATGTAAACCCTAATTGGTCGTTAATGATATTAATTGTATTGAGTGATGCACGGTTTTCCGTCATTGCGCCTGATGATGATGCCCCTAATACGGTATTCATCACTTGCTGCAATTTGGATAATTCTTGTCCAAATGAGTTAGCAAGCGTCTGCATATTGTTACCAAATGCAATCGCCAAGCCACTAATAAAAAATAGAATCAGTAGAATTGTGCCAGACTGCCCATAACTTGCTCCTGCTGCTGTAGCCGATCCAATAGCAATGCTACCCATAATGATTGACACACCAATGGTTGAGCGCCAACCCAATAACAAACCCGATGTAATAATTGGGATAGATAGTGCCAGCGCAATTTCAGGCGTTAGGGCAGTATTCCATGCGGTTGCAACAGCACCTGCTTGCAATACTACTAAAATAGATGCTCCTATCTGATAATAACCATTACGAATCAGCCAGAAAATAACCACTAAAAACAACGGTAAGGTCATTATTGCTATATCAGATAAGACAAGAGATTCTGCTGTTAATAGCTGTATCCCGATAACGACACTCATTATCAGCAATATAATGAATCCGATTGCAAGGTATGCCAGCAAAATACGCGCACGGCGCTCGGTTAAGGCATCATCATACGGTGTTTTCGGGCGGAGTAATGCTTGTAAGTAAGCGAACATTACATATCCTCCCCATGTTCATGCGGATTATCTGGTAGGATAGTTGCTCCTGCTGAAAAAGCCTTAATATCAGGGACAAACCCTAAACGTATCGAGGCATGTTCTGCACCCAGTGTTTCAGCAAGCCCTTGTATGGTGACCCTTAGTAAATCATCCACAGAATCCACAGATTGATACTGCGAAACAATCTCACTGACACGTTGTTCTTGGGCTGTTGCTTCGTTTGATTCCTCAAAAAGACGGGCATTATCAAGGCTGACTGCAAGACGCTGTGATACCGTTCGTATCATATCTGCTAGATCATCTTTACGATTATCTGGGTGTGTTTCGACCTCGATTGCGCCAACAACTTCACCCCGTAATTCAATCGGCACAGTAACTTTACGCAAGCCATTTTCTTCATTGGTGATTGCACGTCGTCGACGACTCGCATCATCCATTTCATCCGACCATTCTGCTGAGTTTTTAAATGTATTGGCATTCAATGTGACCCCATCGACACGCCGATCTGTACGTAGATAATCGCTCCATGCTTGTTTTGTGAGTTGGCGATTCAACCGTTGAATTTCCCTCAGATTGGTTTCAGCTTCAATGAAAAGACGTTTATTTTCGCGGATATTGCGTTCTTTATCTTCAAATAAACGCGCATTGCGGATAGCAGTTGCAAGTTGGTTTGCAATCACCGTGAGCGCATCCCTTTCTGTCGCAGTAAAGGCATCAATACGCCGACTTTGCATATCCAGTACACCAACCACCCCTTCATTATCAATAATGGGTACAGCTAATTCTGATCGTGTGAGAGGTAATAATTCGTTGAAAGAATGTCCACTATCACGGTCTGTATCACGCGCGACAATGACATCCTTTGCTTGTGCTGCACGCCCAACCACACTATCGGCGTTAATCAATAAGCGATGTCCACGCGCTAACATCCGCTCTCCAACATCCCCTGTACTCGCAGTGAGATGAACATAGCGATTATTATCATCTGCTAAAAAGACCGATACATGATAAAACGCAAAACGATCTCTCACAATTTCCACAGCACGATCCAGTAAAACATTTAAATCCAACATCTCAGATACATTGCGTCCAATATCAGCACTAGCAATCAGTAGGCTTGTAGAACGCTGCGCCTGCTGAGTTGAATCTTCGAGCGTTATTGTAAAATAGCGTGCGATTACACTAATGGCTAAAGGGATCAATCCAAATAATAACGTAATGAAAAATTCGGTTAAGATACGCTCATCATTGACGATACTGAGAGAGGATGACACGCTAACAGCACTTGTTATGATAATGATAACAAGCATGATGACGTTCAGTAGCCAAAAATAGAGACGGTTTGTCAGCAAAGCAATGGCTAATGATGCCGATGATAATAACAGTAATAAGACGGCTTGATCTTGTAGCAATCCGTATATAATGATACTGATGATAATCATATAACTTACGACAATTGTACTGATTAACCGCAGCAATTGTCCACGACTGACAATGAGCAAGAATCCTAATGCAAATAAAGTTGTGACAGTGGCAATCGCTTCTATACCGCGTGTAATATCATTACCATTTGTAATCGACCTGAGCGTGAAAACGATACTTGTGAACGCTATGACTAACAAGAAAATTTGTAATAATCGTACACGCACTCTAACAAGTAATTGCTGTGCATCACTAAATTCTAAAAATGAGCGTGTTTGCATGGGTTAGCTATCCTTCCCATTAGTGGATTGTTGTGGCACGCCAAGGCGAATCATCACTTTATCCGCACTGAGTGTTTCACTCAAGCTACGTGCAGCCTCTGCCAAAGTTGCCTCCACATTTTGTGCGGATTGAAAGCGACCGGTAATCTGATTAATCAGCATTTCGCGTTGTGCTGTTTGTTGGCTTTCTTCAACCAAGCGTGTGTTTTCTGCGGCTAAACCAAAGCGTTCACTGACTTCCATAATGAGTTCCAAATCTTCAGGCTCAAATTCTTGATTGGCGTTTAATTCAAATTCCATTGCACCAATAACTTGTCCGCGTACACGTAAGGGAATAGCAATGACATTACTATCTTGTACCAGATTATTGGATTGCACTGCATCTAAGAGGGTATGTGTCCAATCGTTATAAACGGTTGTTTGTTCATTGGTGAAATCAATTGCATAACCAAGGTCATCAATACCTTTGCTATATTCCGACCAAGCCCGCCCAATCAAGCGCTGATTCAGGCGCTCAACCTCGCGCAGTGCAGTTCGCGTTTGTTCAGCTAAACGTTGATTTTCGTCAATGCGTGCTTGGGCTTGCTCAAACTGACTGATACTATCAATAGCTAGTGATAAACTATCGGCAAGTGATTGGAAAGTCAGGCGATCATTAGCGCTCAAATCCTTTAACACCTTACTTTGCAAATCTAATGCCCCAATGATTTTTTGCCCTACACGCAATGGGAAAGCTGCTTCCAGTGTGGTATCAGGCAATAAGTCATTGGCACGGTGAATGCTATCAGGTGCATTGACTTGTGTAACAACCACTTCACCTGAAAATGTGCTTTGTCCGATAACACTCAAACTCCCAACAGCTAAACGATGGTTTCTAGCGAGTAATTGCTTGCCTGCATCGCCTGTACTCGCAACTAAGCGTGCTTGAATGCCATCCTCATTAATTAAGAAAATTTGAGCATGATACAAGGT
>JBAUIA010000037.1:0-16923 GCA_049680565.1 Phototrophicaceae bacterium | reverse complement strand
GCCCAAGGCATCAATCCCCCAAAGCTCGCGCGTTGACCATAAACACGGGTTGCTGCTTGCATCGCTATGACCATACTCCACATGAAACCACCGAGTAATGCAATTAACTGAATCAAGCCAATGATATTTTGATCCAATTGGATACCGTAAGTTGCCCAATTGCCTTGGGTTGCACCGAAAAATTCCTGAAAAATAGGGATAAAGGATAAGGGCGCAATCAAGAAATGAAAGCCATAATGCGCTATCCAAATGCCAAGTGCAAGCGGTACAAATGCAGGGGCAAATGTCGCAACAGTATCACGCATGGAGATACGCTTGGCGGTTTTGGTCATAATTTGGGAGAGTTTAGCAGCGCTTAGTGACAAAAGAATTGGCAAAAGAATTGCACCTGTAAAGAAGATGATAAACAGTGGCATAAATTCATTGGTGAAGCCAATGCTTGAGAACCATTCGAGCAATTCAAAAACAGGAGGTACCATGCCAAAAGCATTCACAACAGAGAAAAATGCCAACATAATGACAAACAAGGACATATCCCAACGCTTTGCCCATGCACCAGCTTTTAGCAATTCACGCCCCGGTGTTCGCGCCATCAAGCCGACGTTATCATGCGGACACGCCCGAACACAATCAAGGCATAGCGTGCAATCCATATTACCTTTGATCTGTGGGGCAAACAGTTCTGTGCCACAACCTAATACGCCTTGTGGTGATTTTTCAACTTGGACATCTTTATAATGCAATGTGCCATCAGCATCAATGAAGGGGATTTTATCAATACGGATGATGCTCTCAGTAGCAAAACTACCTGTGACACATTCTTTGCCTTGGCAACTTTGACATTTTGCATGATCTTTGACTGCAATTTGTGTCGGTGAGGCTGTTGAATAGACAAAATTGAATGATCCAAGCGGGCACACATACTTACAAAATACAGATTCTTTAAAGACTGCTTCAAGCACAAATGATGCAACAAAGTAGGCAATAATCACCCATGCGGTTAAGAGTGGACTTGCCCATAAATCGAGCCATTCATATAAGAAGAAAATCGCAAATAAGCCAATAATTGCAATCCACTTATTGCGGAGTACCTTCGGGAAACGTTTGCCACTGATAGACAATCGTTTAGCGAGTGTGCGTGGTAGTGTAAATGGACATCCCATGCAGAATAAGTTCCCTGCTAGCAATAATGCCAAGACCACTAAGCCTCGATAATGTACCCAAGGTAAGACGGTAGCAAGATTCTGAGACGCATTTTGAGGACCTGTGAAGCCATCATAAATCATAGCCATAGCGATAATCGCTAATGGAACTTGTAAGAATAAGCGTCCATAACGCGATTTTAAAGCAGTCCCAATAATGGGGATACTGAGCAGATCAAAAGCAGATTGTGGGCGATAAAGCGGTGAAACATTCTTACGGGATCGTTTTTTGCTTGCAAGTGCCATGATAAGTAACGCTTTCATTTGAACAAAAATGATTCAGAATAGAGTATTACACAACCAAAAAAGTTTTTATTTTTTCATAACGGACGCAATACATTGCGTCCCTAAATTGTCGAATAAAATTATGGTTTTGTAGGGACAGTATGTATACCTCACGCATCAAGATAAGAATTAAGGGTCTAACATTTTAGCGATTCAACCCATATCCCCCGCCCTTTCCACATTTTCCTCGTGCCTCGTCATGGAGAAAAAGAACTTCGGGAATCCCCTCTCCAGCAGAGAGCTTGCGAAGGCATTGGGGAGGGGTTTGCAGTAAAAATAGCATTAAGACCTAGCTTGATGGTTAAGGTATGTATACTGTCCGCCAAAAAATAGCTTAAAAATTAAATTGGTCATGTAGTATTTTGATGATACCCTATTCTAAGGCATAAATCGTATTGGGTTTTACTCAGATGCTTCTGTGGCTTCGGCTGGCATGTCCATATCAGACATATCTTCTACGGCTGTTGGACGCGCCCATTCGCCAGTGATAACGAGTCCATCAACATCTGTTGTCCTTATTTCATCCATTGGCATCATCAGTGCAACAGGTATATCAGTTCTAATGGTATTGCCATCATCAAATTCGAGTGTTACAGAAATACTATCGCCTTCGACAAGATCATTTTCGAGGTTCATCAACATGATATGCAGACCACCCGGAATAAGTTCAACGGTTGCCCCTGCTGGAATGAGCAAACCTTCTTCGATTTCATCCATGCTTGCCATATCACGCTCGTCAACTGTTGTTTCATGGATTTGTGCCATCCCAACACCTTCGGCAGTGACAGATACAAGTGTGACATCGCTTTCACGGTTATTGGTAATCGTCATATATACACCACTGACAGCCGATGTCATAGTCATATCGGACATATCATCAGACATATCCATGTCCATATCAGCATTATCATTTGCAACAGCATCTACTGTATATTCAAGCTCAGTTGTATCGCCATTTGCTAATTCAATCGTGACTGTGAATATCCAATCACCACCCATCGTAAATTGAATAGGAATGGTATAAACCCCATTTGTGGAATCGGTGACAGGATCAACCAAAACGGGTACCATCCCTGCATGGGTCATATCACCACGCACAGAAACGCTAGCATCTTCGACAGGTGATCCATCATCGGTTGTGAGGGTAATCAATAAATTGGCATCACCAACAGTCGGTGTGTCGGTATCAAGTGCAATATCAACTTGGAGGTTATCAATTGTTGCTTGGTTAGTCGCACGACAGCCTACTAAAATGAGTAGGATTCCGAGCAACATCAGTGTTAAAATTTGGCGCATTGTTTCATCTCCATGATAATATAATTCGTATATGTGAATTATATCACGAGCTATCTTGACAAGTAAAATATCTCAAGGCAGGGTCATATTGGCATATTGGTTACAAATTAAGAGAAAACACAAGCAATTTGCTATATTTTCTGGTATCTTAGCGTGTATACTATATAAATCAATATAAATTTAGGGGACATCAATGGATCGTAATACAAAACAGTTGATGGCTGTGTTCTCCCTTATGTTAGGCTTGTCATGGGGGATACCTTATATGGTCAGTGAATCCGATGAGAGAAATACAGGTTGGCTTATGTTAACAGTACTCTTTTTACTACTTGCATTAGGTTTTTATTTGTGGATTAAGCGTGAAGAACGCACCGCAGAAGATGCAGCACAAGAAGCACTTGATGCCGCAGAAGAAAATCTCAAGAAATTAGAAGATCAAGCGGCGCAAGCAGCCGATACCGCATCCGCAGCAGTCGATACCGCATCCGCAGCAGTCGAAACTGTAGAGGATAAGATTGAGGATGTAGTCGATGTTGATGAAACAACATCTGATGAGCAAATCGAAAGCCCCAGCGTAGACGAAATTGAAGAATTAGCAGACGATGCTAAAGCGGGCGATTCAATGGCAGAAGCGCAAATTGCAGAAGCCAGTGCTGCCCCAGAAACCGCAGAAGATCCGACAATTGAAATGGATAATGACTCTGCTGATGATTCTGCGCTCGCTGAGTCGCATTCAACCGCTAGTGACGATAACGCATCCATTATAGACGTGTTGATTGAAGAAGAAATCAATGAGATCATTGCTGATGCTCCTGCTGATGCCGAAGACCTCTCTAGTGAAGCTAAAACCGCAACTGGCGATGTTGACTTAACCATTATTGAGGGCATTGGTCCTAAATATGCAGAAATCCTCATGGGTGCAGGTGTAACGACATTTGCTCAAATTGCAGCGATGAGTGACGATGAAATTGTCACTTTAGTGAAAGACAATGGCGGACGTAAATCAGCCAGTATGGGTACATGGGCAGAACAAGCCAAACTCGCTGCTGCTGGTGATTGGGATGGTTTAGCAAAACTCCAAGATGAACTCAGTGGTGGACGACGCTAGCATCCGCTTTTTATGATTTGATACGGTCAAGAAGTCATCTTGAGATACGATTGAGATGGCTTCTTGTGTTTTATAGCGATTAGGAAATAGCTACACATGAGTAAACCGAATGTCATCATCTATACCGATTATTTGTTACCGCGTTCTGAAACCTTTATCTTATACCCTGCCGAAGCGATGACCCGTTATACACCTCAGTATCTGGGTTCACGGCGGGTAGGCGGTTTAGATTTACCCGATGATCGTTGGTTGGTTGCGAATGGAGATGGATTCAGTAGTCGTATCTTACAAAATATACAAATTCGCTTACTCGGTCATAATGGCGTTGTACGGTTATTATCAAAAATCAAACAGCTTAATCCTCAGATACTCCAAGCCCATCATGGACATGCTGCGGTCAATATATTGCCATTAGCTCGTAAGCTCGATATTCCATTTATTACTTTTTTTCATGGTTACGATGCAACCATTAGTCATGAAGTTGCGATGCAAACTTACTACTTTCGGAATTACTTAGATAAGCGTCCACACCTCTATAAACAAGCTGATATTATTTTGGCGCGTTCCGAATTTTTGAAGCAACGCTTACTCGAAATTGGTTGCCCTCCTGAAAAATTGCGTGTACATTATATTGGCACAGACACACGTAATTATTATGAAGTCCCCTTAGAAAATCGAGAGAAAGTCGTATTCTTTGCAGGTCGTTTTGTCGAGAAAAAAGGCATTGAGTATCTTGTTGAAGCCATGTATAACGTGCAACAACGACACCCTGACTATAAATTGGTCTTAGCAGGTAAAGGGGTTGAGCAAGATCGCTTGTTAGCGCTAGCGACAAATCGCCTGAGCAATGTTGAATATATTGGATGGTTGTCGTATGAGGATTTACACAAGCGCATGTCGCAGGTGCGGATTTTCTGTGCGCCTAGTGTGACGGCTGGCACACAAGATTCAGAAAGTTTTGGGAATGTGTTCATTGAGGCAAATTTACAAGGCACACCTGTTGTCAGCTTTGAGCATGGTGGCATCCCAGAAGCAGTTGCAGATGGTGAAACAGGCTTACTCGCGCCTGAACGTGATATCGAAGCGCTGACACAGCATCTCTTGCGCTTAATTGAAGATGATGAGCTATGGCGTAAGATGAGTCATCAAGCGACAGAACGTGTATTGAATCAATTTGATCGTTGGAAGCAAACGGCAAAATTAGAAAGCCTCTATGACCAATTGATTGAGGAACGACGCAACAAAAAAGCCACACAGTGATTGTGTGGCTTTAAATTTAGCCTATATCGTGTTGCAAGTGCTTACACACCTTCAGCTTCGGTTTCTATCGTTTGCAGGGATTCACCATCTTCATTGAGGAGGAGCAATTTCTTGCCATCTTCACTGATGGTGACGGTTACAGTACTCGCAACTGGGAATTTACCACCAAGAATACCTTCTGATAGTTCATCCTCGACTGCATTGACAATCAAGCGACGTAATGGACGTGCGCCATATTCGCTATCATAACCTTCTTCTGCAAGCCATGTCCGTGCTTCTTCTTTAATATCGAGCGTAATAGCATGTTCAATCAAACGATGACGCAATTTATCCAATTCGAGATCAACAATTTGCTTGATTTCATCTTGGGTCAATGCGCGGAAGATCACTGTGCCATCCACACGATTCAAGAATTCTGGGCGGAACATCCGACGGACTTGATCCATCACATTTTTGGACATATCCGTGTAATCTTCTTCATCCACCTTGTTCAGGTCAATCGGTGCAAAGCCTAAACGTGCTTGACGTTTAATCATATCTGCGCCGACATTACTGGTCATCACGATGATGGTATTACGGAAATCAACACTGCGTCCGCGTGCATCCGTGAGTGTTCCTTCTTCCATGACTTGTAGCAGCATGTTAAAGGCTTCAGGATGGGCTTTTTCAATTTCATCGAATACGACAATGCTATAGGGACGACGACGAACGGCTTCGGTCAATTGACCAGCATCTTCGTAACCGACATATCCCGGAGGCGCACCGACCAAACGAGCCACACTATGACGTTCCATAAATTCACTCATATCGAGTTGAATGAGTGCCTCTTCGC
Organism: Phototrophicaceae bacterium; assembly: GCA_049680565.1. GTDB lineage: Bacteria > Chloroflexota > Anaerolineae > Aggregatilineales > Phototrophicaceae > JAUZRW01. The sequence goes on along the minus strand of JBAUIA010000037.1, from coordinate 10,940 downwards.
TACCGAAAAGGAATTCTGCGAGTGTTTTGGTCAATTCACTCTTACCAACACCTGTTGGTCCGAGGAACATAAAGCTACCGATTGGACGACGTGGGTCTTTGAGACCTGCACGCGCACGGCGAACTGCTTTACTGATCGCTACAATCGCTTCATCTTGACCGATGATACGTTTATGAAGTGCATCTTCCATACCCATCAAGCGGACAGCTTCATCACTTGCCATACGTGTTACAGGAATACCTGTCCACATTGCGACAACTTCTGCGATGTCTTCTGCGAGTAAGCGTGGTTGACCCGTTTCTTCATTCCAGTTGCTTTGGTAATCTGCCAAACTTTGTTGGAGATTTGCCAAACGCGCTTGGAAATCTTGGATTGCATCTTCTTCTAAACCATCATCTTCAGCGCGTTCAATTTCGCCTTGAACATGCTCAATTTCCTCGGTGATACGGCGTACTTGTGCGGATTCAGGAGATTTATACATCCGTAAACGCGCCGACGCTTCATCAATGAGATCAATTGCTTTATCAGGTAAGAAGCGATCAGGGATATAACGTGCTGAAAGATTTGATGCAGCGTCAATAGCTTCATCAGTAATTTCAACATTATGATGTTCTTGATAAGGACCTTTGATCCCTTGGAGGATTTCAATGGTTTCCTCAATGCTCGGTTCGTCAACCAAAATTTGTTGGAAGCGACGTTCGAGCGCAGCATCATTTTCAATATGTTTACGATACTCATCGAGGGTCGTTGCACCAATGGTTTGTAATTCACCACGTGCTAAAGCAGGTTTAAGGATATTAGCAGCATCAACACTGCTCCCTGCACTACCTGCACCCACCAACATATGTACTTCGTCAATGAAGAGAATCGTATCGGATGATTTGAGTTCTTCGATGACTCGTTTGAGACGTTCCTCAAATTGACCACGATACATTGTACCTGCAACAAGCGAGCCTACATCCAATTGGAGGACGCGCTTATTGAGCAATTGACGTGGGGTATCCCCTGCGACAATGCGTTGTGCCAAGCCTTCAACAATCGCTGTTTTACCAACACCGGGTTCACCGATGAGGGCAGGATTGTTTTTACGGCGGCGGCTGAGTACCTGAATCACCCGTTCGATTTCAGTTTCACGTCCTACGACAGGATCCAGCTTGCCTTCAGCAGCAAGTTGTGTCAAATCGGTTGCGAGTTGATCGACCAAGGGTGTTTTCTCGCCACGTTGCCGCGATTGACGCGGTTGTTGTGGTTGTTCAGGTTGTGTATTTTGGGTTTGAAGTGGGCTTTCTTGTAAAACACGACGTGTTTGACGGCGCACTTCTTCTGGGCTAACACCTAAACGGCGTAGCACTTCAATAGCGATACCTTCTTGCTGACGGACTAAACCGAGCAAGAGATGTTCTGTTCCAATATAGTGATGTCCCATACGACGGGCTTCATCGACTGCGAGTTCAAGTACTTTTTTTGTTCCCGGTGATAAATCAAGGCTACCACCTGCGGTTCGACTGCCTGAGTCAGTTAAGCGATTAACCAATTCTTCGACACGTCGTTGCTCTAGACCGAGATCGCGCAGAACACGTCCTGCGACTCCGCCATCTTCACGCATCAAACCAAGAAGCAAATGCTCTGTTCCAATCTGACCGTGTTGTAGCCGTTCAGCCTCTTCTTGCGCCAAGCTGAGAACTTTACGCGCACGCTGGGTAAAGCGTTCCATTTTGTTAGGCACGGTTACACCTCCGTCGCCAGTTGAGCTTTAATGGTGAAAAGCTCACTGTTCTTTTTATACTGCAATTCACTTATGTATTATACCAGCATCTTGACAAACTAAAACAGATAGTTACCTCAACACTTCGTTAGAAAGTCGAAGCGACTTCTGAACTTAGTCTATCGTCACTTTGAGGATAGTATATCGTAAAAGCATAACATGATTATTAACACTAGACGAATGGGTAGTGAGTGTTATTACAAGCTATCACATAAAAAAGTTGTAAGAAAAGGTACTAAGTGCTGAGATAATATGAAAAATATGATGTGAGAAACGAATCCACATAAATTAAGCACAACAATGCAGTTTTGCCACGATGGCACGAAGAACACAAAGAAAAACAGATACAAAGAACGCTATTTTCAACTTTAGTTGCCTCTTGAACTTACCATGAAAAGCTATATTAGTGACTAATCAGCAAAAGATGCTTCATAGTCAGATGGAGATAAGTAATTTAGCGCAGACAGCGATTAGCACAAAAACAGGTTTATGTCGCATTGCGTCAGGATAAAAAACTGCGATAAGGAATCCCTTATCGCAGTCATATTATCTATTTTAGATTGTGCGACGAATTAATTAGTCGTCGTCACCATCATCATCGCCTGTAACAGCTTCGACAATATCTTCTACGAAATCTTTGACAGCTTCAGCAGCATCTTCGATAACATCTTTGACTGTTTCAACGATATTGTTACCTTCGTCTTCAGCAGTTTCAACAGCATCTTCAACGGTCTCTTCGACTGTGTCAGCAACTTCTTCTACTGCTTCTTGTGCTTCGGCTACAATGCTATCGTCTTGTTCATCTTCAAAGTAGACATCATCATTATCACCTGATGCTGATGGTGCATCTTCTTCGCGTTCTTCAAGTTCACGATACGCACGTTTGAGGTCTTCATCAAGGTAATCAGCGCTATTGACTTTGCGTAAGCTCAAGCCTAAGCGACGTTGGCGTACATCAATTTTGACAACGCGCAAGGTTAAGCGATCACCACGATTAACAACATCACGCGGATGTTCAACACGGTCATCACTCAATTCACTGATATGAACCAAGCCTTCAACCGCAGGCAGGTTAATGACTTTAGCAAATGCGCCAAATTTGGTTAACTTGGTCACTTCGCCACGAATCAATGCCCCTGTACCAAAACGGGTTGCGAGTTCATCCCAAGGATCAGCTTGGAGTTGTTTGATGCTAAGACCGATACGATTTTTCGCTTCGTCAATATTAATAACTTTGACTTCGATCTCTTGCCCAACTTCGAGAACTTGTTTTGGATGGGTAACGTGTTGCCATGATAATTCGGTAATGTGTACCAAACCTTCTGCGCCACCAATATCGACAAAAGCGCCGAAATTTTCGAGGCTGACAACGCGACCATCACGCACTTCACCTTCTTCTAATTCAGTGATGAGCGATTCTTTACGCCGTTGGCGGACTTCCCGCATTGCAGCACGTTCTGACAAGATTAAACGATTGCGACTACGATCAACTTCCATAACTTTTACGCTAATTTGTTGGTTGACCATGCCACTAAAGCGTTCTTCTGGTGTTTCGCCTTCAATATCCAGCATGCGTTTATCGCTAATCTGGCTTTGAGGCACGAATCCACGTAAGCGTCCGAAGCGCACGATCAAGCCACCTTTGTTGTAGCCACCGATCTTGCCATCGTAAACATCTTTGGATTCAATGTATTCTTCGGCTTTACGCCAATCAAGTTCTTCCTGTGCGTGATTAATCGACAGGATGGTTTGCCCGCGATGGTTGCTAGGATTCACGATATAAACGTGAATTTCAGCACCGTCTTGCATTTTTTCGAGCATACGTCCACTCATGAGTTCAACCTCACGTTTGGGGACAATGCCTTCGCGGTCTTCACCTAGGTTGACAAAGAGTTCATTGGGAGTTGTACGAGCAACAGTGCCTAAAATGACCTGTCCGCGCCGCAATCCATTTGCCTCTTCGACCGGCTCTTCGTCCTCATCGTCGTCCGAATCATCGGTGTCATCAGTTGATGGTTGTGCGGCGTTTGCATCGCCACCTGCTTCCGAGTTGTTTTCAACAGATGCTTCTGTTGCTTCAACCTCGGTGGGTGCTTCTCCCACCCCATCAACACCATTATCTGATGTCTCTGGTGTAGCAGCCGTCTCTGATTCCGACAACTCGGCAGACGAAGGAACTTGTGATTCTTCTTCGTTATTGCCCAGTTCTGGCTGTTCCATACTTGCGTCTTCCTATAATTAATTTGTGAATGGCAATTATACCTACAAGATAAGAATAATCAAACAGTCGAAACTAAGAATTTTTGTATTTATGTATCAATCATGTGATCTGTGGCTAAAATTTCACGCTAAATTATAAAATCAAGCCATGTTTTAAGTAATACAACGTTCTATAATAGGGGCTACACTAATTATAGAGAGTGGAATTATGAGACTGTATCATATATGGATTGTCTTGAGTGTCTTTGTCCTTGCAAGTTGTGCCTCATCAGATGGTGATTATGCTAGTTTGCCTATCGGAGATGCCACACGAGGGGAAGCCTTATATACTGAAAGCATCAATGGTGCGCCGACCTGTAGCGCTTGCCATGCCCTATCGGATGAAGCATTAGTAGGTCCTAGTTTAGCTGGCTATGGTGACCTTGCAGCATCACGGGTTGAGGGGCAATCGGCAGAAGATTATACCTATAATGCCATTCTCCGCCCTGCTGTTCACATCGTACAGGGATATGGTAATGTGATGTACACAGAATATGGTTCTAAATTGAGCGATCAAGATACAGCCGATTTGATTGCCTTTCTACTCACACAATAGGAGAGTCTGATGGAATTCATGAATAATCCAATTATTTTAACCACATTACGCTTATCCCATATTATTTTTGGGATGTTATGGGTCGGGTTCGGTGCAGTTGGCGCATGGGTCGTGCATCCCGTTGCTGCCAAGATGGGTGATAAAGGGGATTCGCTCTTGCGTATTTTCTATGGATATAGCAATTACAATAAAGTTTTCCCGATTGCAGCGATTGTCACCACACTCGCAGGGATCATCTTGTGGGGAGCGCGTGCTGATGGTGCATTATTGACAGGTTTCACAACTAATGGATCAGTTGTGATGGGCTTTGGTGCGATCTTTGGCTTATTGGCATTTGGGCATGGGGCAGGCGCAACAGGGCGTTTCAGTGGACTATATGCCAAAATTGCGCGTGAATACGAAGAAAATGGTGGTACTAATGGCGAGGCACTGGCAGAAGCACGTGCAAAATTATTCACCCATGCCAATATCAGTGCCATTTTGACTGTTATCGCTGCGGTTTGTATGGCAAGTGCGCGGTATATTGCATAAAGTGTAGTCTTTTTTAGAGATTAGTATATCCACAAAATGGGAGGATATAAAATCCTCCCCTACATGCTTATTCAAATTTACTCATCAGGTGTTTCGTCATCAGGTGGTATAATCATAGAGGTATGATCTTTAGCACGCTCGGCTACTTTATCAATGAACACCAATGCTGCACCTGTTGTAATACCACCAAAGATGCCATAACCAAATTCTTCCAATGCTCCGATGCCTGATACTTGTCCTAAGTGTAGGAATAACATCGCTGTCGTTGTTGCTTGTACAACCACTAGCATCAAGAACATATACCACACAGATTCTCGTTGACCTTCGAGCGAATCCACAATGAAAATCGGCAATGACACAACGATAATCGCCAGTAATACAAAGAAAATCATGCGCCCTGTCGATGATAAGCGAATGGTAGCTTGTACACATTGCTCCAAAAATTCACGGGTGGATGTCTCTTCGGATGTATCACAGGTATCGACTAATTTACCTTCGGCTTCTGTACCTGCTAAAAACCAGATAAAGCCATTAAGGTTGATGACATAGCCACTATCGCCGACGAAGCCGAAGTATTGCAAACATGAGGGCCATTCATTGGATGCGTTGGGATCACGACTTAATTTGTATAAGCGTGCAAAGTTCGGTAAGCGCGATGATTGCAATGAGTCAACATCTTCATTGGTAAAAGCATTGACACCAAAGACGAAAATTTCATAGGCTTGACCACCTTGAGCGCGTAATGTGTAGCGAATGCGCTGTTCAATTTCAATACTCGCTTCTACAGAATCGCCGTCATTATCAAGCTGCAACCCTGTATCAACAATGTCTATAGCCGTTATATCATCTGCTTGGAAATTATCGGATGTATAGTCTCTGTTGACAGGTATAACATCTAATAGAAAATCGCCTGCTAATGCATCAAAGAATGTCCCCACTTCAATAATGACCGTTTGTGTTTCATCGACCCCAAAATTAGCAATGTATGACGCAACACCATCACCATCATCATTTTCCGCTAAGAGGATTTCCCCACTGCTATCGTAGACTCTTAAATAGGTATCGAGTTCCGATTCTTGCATGAGTGCCACACCTGATTGTCCCATCAAAGTGAAATCATAGGCTTGATTCGGCTCAAGGGTCATTGTGTAGGCAACACGCTCATTGAAAAATATCGAGTCAAACACAGTATCGCCCGTATTATCGAGAGGGTCTTCAATCACAAAAATATTCTCAATGCGATTTGATGAGTCATCCATTGGTGTGACCGATAATCCTGAGACAGGTTCAACAGTTAAAGTATATTCACCTTCACTCACATCACTATAGGTCGCTACTTCAACGATAATTGTGCCACCATTTGGTAAGCCAAAATTTTGAATGCGTGAACTGAGCGTATCAGAACTGGCATCATCATTAGCAGCCAGTAGTGTTTGCCCTGTCTCATCATAGATACGTAAATAAGTATCTAAATCTGTGCTAACGGGTGCTTCATCAGGTGATACATCAAAATCTGAGGCAATCTCGAAGAATAATTCAATATCGGCTTGATTCGCTGGAAACTGAGTATAATCCGCAGCAATTAGTCGTCCATTATCATCAACGATATTAGCTTGTATTTCAAATATGGCTGGATGAATTTCTCCGCATGTTTCACCGAAAATATTAGAATAATAGAGATTCACGCCGATCAATATCAGCAATGCAAAAAAGAAAATACTTGTCCAGAAAATTTTTGAGAGTCTTTTGAATATACTAGGACGTTGGCGCGTCTGATTTGCCATAGGAATTACCCCCACATAATTTATGTGAATAGATCAATGATACTTTAGCAAACTATAGCACGGGTTAAGGGCTTGTGCTGCTTAATGCCATGTTTAAACAAAAAACGAGACATCCGTAAATGTCCCGTTTTGCTTACTTAGTGATGAGGTCAGATTATTCTATGCTGGTCTGATTGGTGAAACCAGATGCACTTGATCCATCGGGGTTAATTGCTATTTCATCCCTGTATGGATACGGTTGATTGGGTTGTGGTTTCTCAAATGTGAGTTCCGTTTTATCTGTAGCAACATCAATCATCACCACATCACCCGGTCTAAAATCGCCTTTAAGCAGCTTAATTGACAATGGATTTTCGACGTAGCGTTGGACAGTACGGCGCAATGGACGCGCCCCAAATTGTGGGTCAAATCCTTTGCTTGCTAACCATTGGCGGGCATCGTGGCTAAGATGGATTTCTAAGCCACCTTCTAGCAGACGTTTATGGACACTACGCATATGAATCTCAACAATTTGTTCTACTTGCGCTTGTGTCAGTGGCGAGAAGATAATAATTTCATCGACACGGTTCAAAAATTCTGGGCGGAAAGTGTCACGCACGGCGCGATCAATGCGTTGATGGTCAGCAATCGCTTCTTCTGAACCATCACGGATGAAGCCTAGCGCACCACCCCGTTTTGCAAAATCTGTCCCTAGATTGCTGGTCATGATGATGACGGTATTACGGAAATCAACTGTGCGACCTTGTCCATCGGTCATACGTCCATCGTCCAAAATTTGGAGTAAGGTATTCCAGACTTCTGGATGTGCTTTTTCGATCTCATCAAAGAGAATCACACGATAAGGACGACGGCGAACGGCTTCGGTCAATTGACCGCCTTGTTCATAGCCAACATAGCCCGGAGGCGCACCAAATAGGCGACTGGTAGCATGTTGTTCGCGGTATTCACTCATATCAATTCGCAAGAGTGCATCTTCATCATCGAACATGAATTCTGCGAGTGATTTCGCAAGTTCGGTTTTACCCACACCTGATGAACCCAAGAAAATAAATGAACCAATCGGGCGTTTAGGGTCTTTAAGTCCACTACGCGCACGACGGATGGCATCTGATAAAGCAGCGATGGCATCTTCTTGACCAATGACTCGTTCATGGAGTGTTTCTTCCATGCGGAGCAATTTTTCGCTTTCGGTTTCGAGCATTTGTTGAACAGGAATACCCGTCCATTGAGCGATAATCCCTGCAATATCATCGGCATCAACCACTTCATCAAGGGTATTTTCTTGTTGCCAAACGAAACGTGCATGGTCATATTCTTCTTCGAGTTGAATACGGCGCATTTTCAAATCGGCAGCCCGTTCGTAATCGCGCGATAAACCTGCGGCTTCTTCTTCCATCATGATACGATCAACTGCTTCTTTCATCTCTTTGAGACGCGCTGGCATCGAATAGAGGGCAACCCGTAATTTTGCGGCTGCTTCATCGAGCAAATCAATCGCTTTATCAGGCAATTTACGCTCTGTCAGGTAACGGGCTGATAAACGCGCGGAGGCTTCAACCGCTTCGTCACTGATGGTCACTTTATGATGGGCTTCGTAACGATCTCGTAAGCCGTAGAGCATTTCAATCGTATCTTCGATATTAGGTTCATCGACAAATACGGGCGCAAAACGCCGATCTAGCGCACTATCACGCTCGATATATTGGCGGTATTCATCGAGTGTGGTTGCCCCAATCGTCTGTAATTCACCGCGTGCTAAGGCTGGCTTCATGATATTAGCAGCATCTAATGACCCTGCTGCTGCCCCTGCGCCAACGACTTGGTGCAATTCATCAATGAAGAGAATGATTTCACCATTGGCATTTTGTACCTCGTCAATCACGGTTTTAAGGCGTTCTTCAAATTCACCGCGAAAACGACTACCAGCAAGCATTGCCGAAAGATCAAGACTGTGAACCTTCTTATTAAGCAGCGTTTCTGGCACATCGGCGCTAATAATACGTTGTGCGAGTCCTTCGACAATCGCTGTTTTACCCACACCCGCTTCACCGATGAGTACAGGATTATTTTTGGTGCGTCGACTGAGAACTTGCATCACACGCAAAATTTCTTCATCGCGCCCAATGACAGGATCAAGTTTGCCTTCGAGTGCCATGCGTGTTAGATCACGGCTAAATTTATCAAGTGTTTGATAACGACTTTCAGCTTGTGGATCGGTTACACGTTGTCCGCCACGAATATCTTTGATGACATCCATCACTTTGTCGCGGGTGATGTTGTAATCGGATAACATTTTCGCAGTGGCTGTGCCGCGTTCACCTAAGACAGCAAGGAACATATGCTCCGTGCTGATATATTCATCTTTGAGGCGGTTGGCTTCTTCATTAGCGAGATCAATTACCCGTTTAACACGCGGCGTAATGAACACTTGATTTTGTCCACCCGCGCCATAAATAGCAGCCGTGCGTGGGCTGCGTCGTAAAATATCGTCAATACGTGTTCGCATCATGCTCACATCAACATTGAGGCGTTCGATAACTTGTGGGATCACACCATCTTGTTGTTCGAGTAATGCGAGCAAAATATGCTCAGTATCAACTTGATTATGTCCATAGCGTTGTAGTATTTCATAGGCACGCGCTGCTGCATCTTGAGCACGCTCTGTGAATCGTTCAAATCGTAACATGCTGATACCCTTAAATCTGTGTTGGGATTGGTTTGATTATAGCGGATGACTACAAAACAGGCTTGTGATTAGGTGCTGTTTTGGTAGTTTTCAAGTTATAACAATCATACGCTGGTGGCGTTAGAAAATTGTCAGTAAAGTATAAACAAATTAATGGAAAAATAAGCATGACGACAGCTTATGTAGGCATATCGTCATTTGGGGAGTTCTTAATTACGGAAATACGATGCGCCATTGACATCAAGGATTGCGCCTGTCGTAAATTCTGAGCCACCACTTGCCAAATATAAGACTGCATGCGCAATTTCATCAGGCTTGCCGACGCGTTGTAACGGTGATTGAGCAGCACCCATATCAAGGTAGCCTTGTGCCATATCGGTTTCTATCCAGCCGGGGGCAACAGCCGTCACATAGATATTGTGCGGTGCGAGCGCTTTCGCCAACGATTGGCTCATGCTATTCAGTCCTGCTTTAGATGCGCCATACGCTGGTGCATCGGGTTCGCCCCTGAATGCCCCACGCGAGGTCACATTAACAATACGACCACCGCCATTATCAATCATATGCTGGGCAGCACACCAACAGGCATTGGCAACACCCATCAAATTGACTTGTAGGGTTTTTTGCCAGAAAAATTGCCATGTTTCATAATCGACTTCTGCGATTTTATGTTCATCATAAACCCCAGCATTGTTGACTAAAATATCAAGTCCGCCGAGGTGTTCTATTGTAGCTTCAACCATCGCTTCAACTTCATTGGACTGTGCCATATCCGCTTTGATGATGATATGTCCGTCACCTGTGAGTTGTGCGAGCGTTTCTTTAGCAGCATCTTCGTTATTGCCATAATGCACGGCGACGGTTGCTCCTGCTGCTGCGAATTGTGTTGCGATTGCGCGACCAATGCCACGCGATGCTCCTGTGACCAACACTTTTTTACCTGAAAAATCCATAATTGTTTTAACTTCCTCTCATTGAAGCGCGTTATTCTTACTAAAATTTACGTTAACTATACCGACAAGGACACAAAATGGCAGCACCAGATAAATCCACTTACGCAACACCTGTGACGGAAACACTCAAAAACCATGTCAGCATCCGTGAATGGAGTGGCGAACCTATTCCTGATGGCATGTTGCGCGAAATCTTGAACTCGGCACGACGTTCCCCAACGAGTAGCAACATGCAAGCCTATAGTTTTGTGGTCGTTCGGAATCCTGAAACCAAGAAATTTTTAGCTGAATCCGCAGGCGGGCAAAAACATATCGAAACCTGTGATGTGTTCGTGGCAATTTGTGCGGATATTACACGCCTCGAAATTGCCTGTGAGATACACGGCGAAACATTGGGCAAAAATCT
>JBAUIA010000036.1:0-10532 GCA_049680565.1 Phototrophicaceae bacterium | reverse complement strand
CGATTTTTTAATCAACCAAGGGTATTCATATGCTCCGACTAAGAACGTAATTTCTTGACAATCGTCTTTAGGGTCAAGCTGTAAAACACGCTTGAGTACATCGTAACGTCCAGCCATGTGTTTTCCTATTTTTGTTATCAGTATACATCTATCTTATGACGACTCATCGTCACAATTCAAGTCTACAACGGATGAGTGTTTATGATGGCGTGAAATAGCTTACGCTGAGGCAAATCTAATGCCGATGTAATATCCATGACATGAAGTATCTCTAAAGTAAATCATAAAACTGTGCAAAATGTGAGGCACTACACTGCAATATCTCATGTTCTGCTTCACTTTTTACGCTATAGTTAAGCTATCATTATAGATAATGTAGATAAGGATATGCCTTATGGGTAAGTTTGACGACCTCCTGAATCGGCGTAAGCAAGAAGATGAGATGAAATCATCGAATCGCTTACCTCCCGGTCAATCGCTGACAGCGAAGTTCCCTGTTTTGACTTATGGACCAACCCCTAAATTTGAAAAAGCCACATGGGATTTGCGTGTTTTTGGCGAAGTCGAAAAAGAAATGTCATGGACATGGGATGAATTTGCAGCGCTCCCAACCAAAAAAATTACGACAGATATTCACTGTGTCACCCGTTGGAGCAAGTTCGATACCACATGGGAAGGTGTGCCATTCCTTGATTTCATCAAGTTATTTGGGGTTAAAGATAGCGCTCGTTATGTCATCGCGCATTGTGATTATGGTTACACAACCAACCTCCCCATTGAAGCCATGATGGAGGAGGATGTGCTACTCGCTTATACATACGAAGGCGAGCAACTTTCTGAACCCCATTTGATGGATCATGGTGGACCTTTGCGAACACTCGTCCCGAAGCGTTATTTGTGGAAAAGTGCAAAATTCTTACGCGCACTCGAATTTACAACCACGGATAAACCGGGCTTCTGGGAAAAGGGTGGTTATCACAATGATGGTGATCCTTGGAAAGAAGAACGTTACGGACGGCGTGGTTTCTTTTAAATAGCACAAAAGGAACAGAGGATTAACTCTGTTCCTTTTTTTGTATACGCTATTATTCACCTGCGGCTTGAGTCTGGGCAGCTTCTGTACCGAAGGCTTGGGTTTGCCGTGCTTGATTCGTCGCTTCAATTTGTTGTGGAATCGCGGTTGCTGTGCCTTCAATGAACGGTAGTAAATCATCATTACGAACCGCATCTAAAGTGAGTTGGAAATTGAGTGCATCTTCTGTCGTGCGCGGGCGCAATTCTTCAATATCTGGCGCGACAAGTGTTGCAACTTGTTGATCGCGGATGGCATTTTCTGTGGCATATTCATCGACAGGGAAAGCGACAATGCCTGCAGCAATGGATGCAAAGCCAATGACAAACATCGTAAGCACCAATCCACCAATTACAAATAATAAGCGTTGATTATTCTTGCGTTGATCGCGCGTAATATCCATTCGTTTAATAAATGTGATGAGTTTCACTTTATCGTATTTCTTTGTCAGATTAAGAATTTCTGCATCCTTGAGCGCATCAGGTACGGTGGTTTGATGCAACATGATTGGCGCAAGTAGATTATTCTTCTGCTTTGATTGTTCGATTTCAGCTTGTATCGCGCTATCGAGTACCGCAGTGGGTGAGAGCAATACCAGAACAATAGGATGATCGAGGCGTAATGAGGTTTCTGCTATATCGTTTTGGATTTTTTGAGCAATATCAGCATCTTGCTCATGATAAATGATTTGCAGTTGCAAAAGGTCTATCTCCTTCAATAGGTCATATTGTATTCATTATGCTCCTAGAATGATGCGAATACCATATCCGCCTAAGCAGAATAGAATACTTTCTAATATGGGTTTCACATTCTGATAGTCCAAAGCCGAGTCTAGGCGATGTATGGCAGAATACGGTACACTTAGGCGGTAAATAGACTTTACTAGATGGAGGCACATTACGATGTCAACAAGTTCACGGACTTGGTTTTACTCAAAACCCGAACCACGTCCTTATTACATTGAAGAACGTGTAAACCACACACTCTGGAAAAACCGCGTGCAAGGCTTATATATGAGTTGCACTCAAGCTGAAAATCCTATCAAAATGGAAGGCAATTGGAACGGTATCCCTGTTTTATTTGAATGGACACCGGGCGATTATTTCATTTTGCGGATGGGTGAAGAACGCAAAGATTTTATTGGTGTCATGCGTCAAATCTTATTCGGACTCGTTCCATCATTTGCTTATCAAGATATTGATGGCTTATATGTTGTGGAATGGCATGTTGGGGATGTTGATACACGCTGGAAAAATATTCAGGGTAATCCTCAATATCAAGGCTTACGCCGTCTCAAAAAATCAAATTAAATTTTTTATCTCTTCATTATTGATAGAAAAATCACTTCATAAATGGTTTTTCTATCAATAATCATCTGAACAAATATAACAAGATGGTTTTGAAATTGTATAGATAGTGTAAAAACTTTGCGAATATTTAGGTTTTTATAGCTCAATAGGGTTCATTTTGGTTAATTAATGAAATTCGTATAAATCTTTATACTTATACAGCAATTTATTTGATATAGTATTAATGTAGTTCAAGTTATGAACTTCATTATAACTCATACAGGAGAAATCATTATGTTATATCGCCCACAAAATGAAGAAGGTCAAGGTCTCGTAGAATATGCTTTGATCCTCGTATTGGTTGCAGTAGTTGTTATCATCATCTTGGCTGTTCTCGGTCCAGTCATTGGTAACGTCTTCTCGTCAATCCTCACCAACTTCAACTAAGAAGTCGGTATTTTCTAACAGAGAGAGATAGCCTTCGGGCTATCTCTTTTTGTTTAATGTATCAAAATCCCCTATCGTTATGTTGCTCATCCAGCATGTGTGTAAGATTCACTGTTCAGTCTATGTCTGATGTTTATAATCATTCACGAGTGTAAAGTAGATTTCATAATGTCAAAAGCAACTGTTATTCTCCCACAAGAAGGCTATCAAACAACTATTATTTCAGGCAATCATACGTATCATTCTGATGAACCCATTGAAGACGGGGGTACAGATACAGGTCCTACCCCAACGCAAATGGTTATGGGGGCTTTAGGATCGTGTATTGCGATTACGATGCGCCTCTATGCAGATCGTAAAGGATGGGCGCTTGAGGGTGTCGAAGTTGATCTTGATTTTGAACGATTCAAAGGCAAAGATTACGAAGCCTATGATGGGACAGAACGGTATATCCATGAAATTACTAAAAAAGTGACCTTACGTGGCAATCTGACACAAGAGCAACGTGAGCGTATTATTGAAATTGGTGGCATGTGTCCTGTGCATCGTTTGATTGCCTCGCCTGCTTTCTTTGTCGAAGAAGTGATAGAAGCTGAACAGTCAGCAGAAACTAAATTCATTGAAGAAATTATGGCAGACGATGAATAGTGCTTTTATGTGTTCTGAGGCTTTTTTAATACTCAGATGCTACACTATTGAAAACACATAGGAGCATCAATAAGACAATGTCTTCAAATTATAGTATTCAGCAAGACCTCAAAGAAACTGATGGCATGGTGAGTGGGCTATCAGATTATGTACGTGGTGACCAATTATATGGCAGCACAGGCGGTGGGTTTTTCTCCAAGATGCCTAGCTTGACTGTTGGTGCATTAGTGATGCGCTTGCATCGGCTCGATGCCTTACAAGCTACGATGTCGGATAAACAAAAAAATGAATTTAACACACTCTATGAGTCATGGCAGACTATCCGCAAGGATTGGCGCTCGCATTATGAGCATAAAATCATGCAAGAAGTTGAGTCACGCTTAGAATCAATGGAAACTTTTTTCCGTGAATGTGCGGAAAGTCAGCAAAGTTGCTATAACAACTATCGTCCTGAGATTCAAAAGCGCACGATTATTCAAGCATTGCTCCAAGAAATGAGCGACCTCAACCTACAAGATAGTGACCTCACAGCGCGTATCAAAACTGCTGATGGTAAATTGCGGACATATTTGCGTGCTGATGAATTTCAATGGTCAGATACCTTGACCGTTGCTTATCCACAAGCGGCATATTGGTGGCTCTATCAGAAACCACCGAAAGAGCTACAAGAAAATTAACCTTCATCAAGCGCTGTAACAGGCGCTTTTTGTATGATAGCGATTATCCCAAGCGGTTGTGGCTTGCAGGTCAGGCTATGCACTTGCTAGAATCAATAGTCTGCTGACCATCCAACCAAAGTGACCTGTTATGCTGCGCGTATACCTTCATTTTTTTCGCATGATGACTGTAACACTTATTATGCTCGTACTCTTTACACTCATTATCAGTGGCGTAACACAGCGTAGTCTATCAAACCATGAAGCAGTCACACTGTGGCGCGTTGATGATACCATGCGTGATCCTGAAACACTCCGCGAGACAGCCCGTTTCTTCCGTGATAGCTTGCTCAACACTTGGCAAAATTCTCAATCAGAAGGCATCCCACAGACACTCTATTATTTAACCTTTGATGCGTGGACATTATTGTTAGGTGTCAGTGAGTTTAGTATACGCTTGCTATCCATATTTGTGAGTATGCTCATCTTAGCAGTCATCTATGCAGCAGGGCGCAAACTCAGCAATTTCAGGATGGGATTGATACTATTGATAATGGTGGGTCTCAGTGGCGTGATTATCAATAGTATGCGCCCTAGACCAAATTGGCGCGAGATTAGCTTACAAGCGGATGCAGTCCGCTCGCTCAATCAACCTGCTCTGATTCTTATTAATGAGCAGCATCCCTTAATATATTATGCCAATCGAGGCTTGCTTGATGGTATCAGTATGAATATTGGATGGCGTGATTTTATGCCACAAGAAATTAGTGCATTAGCAAACACGTTTGATAATCGCCAACAGGTCTGGGCGATGACTGATATGACAGCCCCTCAAAGTTGGGATGCAGTTGCAGCATTGAGTGCAAATCGAGGTGTAGCATACCGAAATGCACAAGAGGGCATCATCCTATATCAATTTGATAAGCGTGCAACAGATGCCTTATCATTTACTTTTAGTGATGGCGATGAGCCACTATTAGCATATCGTAGCAATTTTTACACCGTGTATGAGGCAAGCGCTACCCAAGAAATTTGTATTCCGCTTGAATTAGAATCACTCATAGATATAAGCAATAGCTATACTATTCAGATTGATTTACTCGATATGAATGATATAGCAATATCACAAGTAGCAGAAACACTACAAGTACACTCCATTGGTACACGCTACACAGAAGAACATTGCCTCGATATTCCTGAAACGGGCAATTATCGTTTACGATTAAGCATAAGTGATGCCCAAGATCAGCCGTTATCTGTTTTAGAATCTGAGTATTTTTGGGGTAATTTTATAATAATTGGCACTCTTATACGATAAAACACATTCATACATAGACACACAGCGTTCTCGGTTGACTTATGATAGGATTAGAGTGATAAGAAACGGCGAGTGCTTGCATAGCCAATCGTTATCATCAGAAGAAAAATAATTTGTTGAAGGGGTTCTTATTATGGCTGATTTCGATCCAAAAATTTTTCAGGCATTACGGGGCATCAGTGCTGAGGAACGCAAAAAAGGGGTTATTGCGCTGGCACGCTCAGGAGATCGCGCAGCATTTCGTTATCTCGCAACAATCTATGAAGATGATGTTGATCCGAGTGTGCGACAACTTGCGTTAGATGCAGGGAAACATATCAAGCGCATGGAAATAGAAAATGAATGGATGGGCGAAGGTGTGAAAGGTACGCAAGAAATGCGCGTACCTCAAATTGCCGTTTCTGATAGCGATCAAAAGTTATCGAAAAAGCATATTGATGATGCTGTCAAGCTATCACACTCTGGAGATTATGACCGCGCTGAAGCATTGGCTGTTAAAGCCTTTAGTATTAATCCAAATTTGCAAAATGATCCTTATTATAGTGGTTTAGCGAGCGAAATTATGGGTATGTCGACTACGGATGCGATTGCAGAAATTATGGCGCGCATAGATACAGATTCATAGCAAAAACTGTTTTAATCATCCTTAAAGCTCCCATATTGGGGGCTTTTTAATTGAAAGTGACATATGATGAGCAATTGGAAAATTGAATCGAGTGAGGTTGTGCTTGATGCCAGCCCATTTATGATTGTTCGGCAAGAAAAATGTATTTTACCCAATGGTCATATTATTCCTGATTACAACATCATCTCTGAGCCAGATATTGTCTTAGGGCTTATTTTTACCCCTGCTCAACATATCGTTTTAGTTGAACAGTATAAGCACGGCATTGGTGCAGTCTGTTTGGAATTACCGGGTGGCTTGAGTGATGGAGGTACGCCCTTATCGGAAATTCAGCGAGAAGTCAGCGAAGAAACAGGTTACGCATCCGATAACTGGCAACTACTCGGACGTTATATTAATAATCCAACGCGATTTGATAATACTATTTATGCCTTTATTGCCCATAATGCTCAACAAGTAGGTGAGCAACATCTTGACCCTGCGGAATCAATTACTGTCCATACACTACCCATCCCTGATGTTCTAGCTGCCATTGCAGATGGACGGATTCAGAGTGTGCATTCGGTTGCAGCCATCTATCATGGCTTGAGTCAAATCGCGTATTGGCAAAGCAATGCGCCTTAAGTGCTGGCAAACATCAGGAAAATCGGTAGAATCAACGCTATAATGACCGTCTATTCATATGCGAGGGATTTATGCAACAGCTACATAAAATTAATCATCTAGCACTGGGGTTTTTGACTTTCTTTTTAATAATGGCACTCACAATTACGCTTGTGATACCTATCAATGCCCAAGGAGGCATGTTCGCTACCAACACACCCGAAGGTGCATCCAACACAGATGACATCAGCACCACTGATGCAGCGTCTGCTGCCCCTGCAATATTTGCGACCAATACTCCTGAAGGCATGGTGAATACAACTTCCGATATAAGTACACCCGAAGCGCCTCTATTTAATTATGGGATGCGTTTTTGGTTAGAATCTGATTTTGTCGCATTAGTGAGCGAGCAAGTTCAATCTTTACAAGTCGGTGATACGGACGCGCAATTAGCCAGCAATATCTTGTTGTATGAGATGGAACAACGTTTCCCTGCTGCACCGCGTGATGCTATCCAGCGTGAAGCCCTGATTGCAGCGATGCTCAACGCACCGATTGGAGCATTAGATATGCGCCAGATTGTGCGTCCATTTGTGCAAAATGCGATCAATGCCAATGCAAGCAACACAATGATTGAGATCAATGGATTTACAATTACGCTCACCCCTGCAAATTTAGACGGCTTAGGCGCACTTGACCGTGTGGTCAATGTTCTCTATCAAGATGATGCAGGGATTCGCTATGAAGAATACCTCTTGGCAACCGCTAATGAATCAGGCTCATTCACACTCTTAAATACTAATTACGACTTACCTGCTGTTCCATTTGATGGGATTGAGGCTGTGTCAATTGAGCATTTGCGTGATGTCAATGCAGATAGTTTAGATGAATTGGTCTTACGGGTTAAAGACGGTGTAGTGAGTGATCGTCTATTTATTTTAGAATATCGCAATGGCAATGCTGTTGATCTGGTTGACCCTGCTTTAGAGTTACGTGTCGGAGCAATAGTTAATTGGGTTGTTGACTTAGGAAATACAATCCCACCTGATCTTACCGTTTTAGAGTATCAAGCGGTGAGTGCATACCCAAATTGGCAATGTGCTAATCAGATTGAATATACATGGCAATTTGAGCGTAACCTCTATCGGCGCACACAAGACTTAAACGCTCGTTTGAGCAATGTTGATAGTTTAGGATGTACACTGGCTAATGCTGATTTATTCAGTTTGCCGACGAGTGATGCCATTACAATTATTGAGACAGCCTTATTAGGCTATGGTTTTGATGCGCCGAGTGCCAACCGTGCGCTGATGACCCTTGCGATGATGTATACCTTGAGTGGTCGGCTGGATGATGCGCGTAATACGGCACAATCAGTCATTACCGCAGGTGATGATACCACTTGGGAAAGCCAACAAGCCAACGCTCTATTGCGTGCATTGAGTATTAGTGGCAATACAGCCCTTGATATTTGTGAAGCGCTTGCTATAGCAAATGAATTTCCTGCATGTGATGTCAATGCGGTCATTGGCACATATTTAGACTTTGTTGATCTCACAACCGATAGCGATTTAGAAACGCAACTCAACGCAGTTGGTTTACCTGTATTAGAAAGTGTTGAAGTAAGTGAAATTGGACGGGCTACGCGTACTGTCCTCACATTTAATTTATTTGATTCAGGGTGGTGGGGATTCTTGGATGCAGGCAATGGCACATATCGCTTTGAGCCTGCGGAAGCCCCTGCTGGCTTTGCAGAATCAATTTTTCCTGTACCGCTAACATCAGCACCAACATCTGCCATTGATGCCTTATTGGTTGATAATGATCCTGCACGGGTACTCGCCATTCTTGATAATACACTACGCGAAAATCCAGATGTACCGCTTGCACCATCAGCCGTGTACTTACAAGCACTTGCTTCCGAATTTACGGGAGATCGTGATAGTGCGCGTAGCAATTACTATGCTATCTGGGAGATGTATCCTGAGCAAATTTGGGGGCAAATTTCGGCAACCCATCTGGAATTACGTTAAATAGTGCCTGTATGCATGACATTGATGAGTTTTTTGACAAGTGTCGGTAAGCTATGGTCAGCGATGACACCTGCGCGTAACTGATGCCCTATTTGCTGGCGTTCTTCTACGGAGAGCGCCAGTATTTTTTTGATGGCATGGTGCAAGGCATCGACATTATGAGGTGCATCAATCAGCAAATTGTTATAATTCCTAATAAGCTCGCTAAAAGCAGCGTTACTAATAATCGTCGGTAAGGCACACGCCATACTTTCGAGTGCTGCTTTATCAAACAAACCTGCTGGACTCAAGTTGATAGCAATTGTGGCAGATTGATACCAATCCAGCACTTGTTGCGGTGTTTGAGCGCCTGCAAAAATAACACGATCTTGTAAGCCTAATGTGTTGACTTGGGCAATCAGTGATTGCTTATAGCGATCATCATACCCATCGGGAATATCACCCACGAATACGATCTCACAATCTAAGTCTTGGGCAGCCTCTAGCAAAATATGCTGGTGCTTGATAGCGGTTAAGCGAGCAACTTGTATGATACGGGGTGGATATAATTTTTTTGTGGTATTAGGGGCGAAAAAATCAGTGTCGATACCATGCCCTAATGCACATAATTTTGGGGTATCGACGGGGAAACTACTATCAACCGCACTGACCACGCGATACGACCACTTTGCTGCCATCTGCACTGAAAAATTAATTTGCCGATGGGTATACCATGTGGTCAATTTGATACCACGTAATGCTAATAAAGGTGCTGCAAGCGTTGCGAACATCGGCTGCATATGAGCAAAACAAGCATCATAAGAATTTTTGAAAATCAGGGTCGATAAAATCTTATAAAATTGTGCGAGTTGTTGCAAACGCCCTAATCCACGTTCACGCCCTGTCGAATACACAGTGATATTATCAGCCAGCGCTAAACGTCCTTGATGCGTTGTGAGAACATCAATGTGGGTATAGTAGGGCGCAATTTCATTAAGCCAACGTGTCGTAAATCCGAGGATATGATCGTCTGCATCGGTGCGTAGGTTAAAAACGAGTAAGCGTTGGCGATCTTGCTGGGGTACTGATAACACAACTGGCATGATGATTCCTCCTCAAATGTAGAAGGTCTATCATGCCAGATTACAAGTTAGTTAGATACCATATCTTTGAAGTATAGTATCTGACTTAACGATTAGTCTTCCATTGGTGGGACTTTGATTTCAACCACATCTTCCGCAGAAGCGCTTATTTCATGAGTCACTTCCACTTTGAGTTTAGCGTAAATGCCATACCCGACTGAAGCAATCGCAGCAATTGTCCCGAATGGTTGAATGAAGAACATCGCAATGACAATAATTGCCAATGTGGTTGCATTCAGTTCAATGAGCTTTTCGCCGTTCGCTTTACGCACAATAATATGGCGTTTATTGGCTTTTTTAACCATGTCACGCCCGTCTTGCATCAGTTTATCAACTGTTTGATTGGTATTTTGCTGATTCATGTGTCTCTATCCCTTGTTTGATTTTGTTTTGGCTTGGTAACATCCTATACGCAAGTTCTGTATAACAGGTTACATTAACAAAATACAAAATACATTAATTTTGTGATAGAAGCGCATAATTATCTGCCATGCGCTATAATGGAACTATTATGACAGTTAAAAAATATCGTCTGATAAAATATGACGTGGCTTATTGATGAATGACAGATGGAGATGCACAACCATGCGACAATTTGTACGGGGATGGACGACATTAGGGATCGCACTGAGTTTATTGGTGCTGAGTATCATCCCGACCCATGTTGCGGATGCACAGGCGTTGCCACAAGATGGAATAGAATGGGCTGGCATTTATTAT
>JBAUIA010000035.1:0-3176 GCA_049680565.1 Phototrophicaceae bacterium | reverse complement strand
ACCTACTAAGGGTGTCTGGGAAAATATCGTATTATAGATTCTATACTGTATCTGGAATTTGATGCGCTATCAAGCGAGAATGATGCGTGTTTGATTTCTATGCTAAAATCAAACCTTGCAACATCAAAAGGGGTTTAACGTACTATCTGTTATAAGCAAAGCCAAATCACATTGGCAAACTGGTTGATCCAAAGGGACGAAAAAGACATCCTTATATAGCAATTTGCAAAAGGGTCTAAGTATCTCGTCCGATAAATAAGCATCAATTATCTATTTCGGGTGCGCTGTAGCGAACCATTACAGTAAGGACTTTCAGGATGAAGCACTAAGCGAAAGTCCTATTCATATACCAATAATAACAACGATTCATCTTAAAGCAGCATTTTGATGACAAAACAATCGGATACCTCATGGCGCAATCAGCAATTTCTAACAAAATGAAATCAGCAGCAAAAGAATTTCATGGACTTTCATCCCATGATGTGCAAGAGCGCATTAATCGTGGTGAAACCAATAATTATCAAGCGCGTGTGAACCGCACTTATTGGGACATTATCCGCGATAATGTATTCAACCTATTCAATATCGTCTTATTTTCCTTGCTGTTTATCGTCTTAATCCTACAAGATTACGGGACGGTATTTTTTGCGGGGATTAGCGTTTTCATGAATACATTCTTGGGCATGATCCAAGAAATGAACGCGAAAATTCGTCTTGATCGCCTCGCTACACTCACTGTTCAGAAAGCGATTGTCATTCGCAACGACGAAGCACAAGAAATCTTGATGAAAGAAGTCGTCAAGGATGATGTGCTGGTTTTAGAACCCGGTACCAAAGCTGTCGTTGATGGCGTAGTCATCACCAGTGATTCACTCGAAATGGATGAAGCATTGCTGACAGGCGAAAGTGATGCTGTTCTCAAAGATACAGGCGATGAAATTTTCAGTGGTTCATTCTGTGTCGCAGGAACAGGTTTGATGCGAGCAACGCGCGTGGGTGCAAATAGCAATATCAATCAATTGACTGAAACAGCTAAAGAATACAAAAGTGTCAAGACCCCAACGCAAAAACGGCTTGATATTGTGGTTGAAATTTGTGTGATTGTCATGTTGGTTTTCGTACCACTGATTTTTATCAATAATCTATTTTCAACACAACCACCTTTGCCATTTTTAGAAACAGTCCGTAATGCGGTTGTTTTTGTAACCACACTTGTACCTCAAGGGCTTGTGCTGACCGCTATTTTGGCATTGTCGATTGGTGCAATTAAGATCAGCCGACGCGATACCCTTGTCCAACGTGTTAATGCAGTCGAATCCTTAGCGAATGTGACGGTACTTTGTTTTGATAAAACAGGTACATTAACGAAAAATCAGCTTGCGGTTGATAGCATTCAAGTGTTTAACGGTCATGATCCAAAAACAGTGGAGCAGACCTTGTTCGATTATTTAGATAATCTAGCGCACGCTAACCGCACAGCCTCTGCGATTGTGGATTATTTGCAAGATCGCACCACAATGACAGGTATTAAAAAAGATCGTGAAATTCCATTTACGAGTGGACGCAAATGGGGGGCGATTGTCTTTACAGATGCGACATGGGTACTCGGTGCGCCTGAACGCCTTGTGCCGATTGATAACCCCTATTATCAGCAATCTATCGAACTCAGCCAACAAGGAAAGCGCGTGCTGGCATGGGGTAAACTGACAACTGCGCCAAGCAATGATGATATTGTGGGCGATGTTGAACTGGTTGCTTTTGTTGTGATGAGTGACCAAATCCGTGATGATATTCAAGAAACCTTAGCAGCACTCCGCGCCGAAAATATCCGCCTCAAGGTGATTAGTGGCGATAACCTCGAAACGGTAAAAGCGATTGCTCAAGAAGCTGGGATGATTATCACAGGGGCGTATGAAGGGGCTGAACTAGACGCAATGTCTGATTCAGAATTTGCCTCTGCTGTCCAATCAGCGAATGTCTTTGCACGGGTTGAACCCAACACGAAACGTCATATTGTGGCTGCGCTCCAAAGCCAGCGCGAATATGTGGCAATGGTTGGCGATGGGGTCAACGATGTGCCAGCGCTCAAACAAGCTGAACTAGCGATTGTGATGAATGATGGCACACAAATTAGCAAAGATGTTGCTGATATTGTGTTACTCAACAATGCCATGTCAACCTTGCCGAAAGCCTTCAATGAAGGGCGTGAAATTACACAAACCATCTTTGGTACAACCAAGATGTTCTTAATACGAGGGGGCTATCATATTGCCTATTTCGTGTTTATCACCTTCTTAGCGCTGCCATTCCCGATTACACCGATTCAAATTAGTTGGGTGACATTCAGTAGTTTGAATATGCCAGCCTTGCTGATGACGATTCCGCTCATTCGCCCACAATTCATCAGGAATTATCGGGATGATGTCATTGATTATATTGTTGTCTGTGGCTTTGTCGGGTCAATTATGATTGTGGTCGTCTATTTGACAGCATTTTTTGGTACAGGGCGCGATACCGAAGTTGCACGCAGTCTTGTGACATTTTTCATTATGCTCTTCAATATGCACAACGTTTTAATCGTTATGGGTTTCGATTTTTACGATATGAGTACCTATAAACAGCTTAGACGGGCTATTGCTGTTTTGATAGGCTTTGCACTATTTACAACTATCACACTCTATACCTTCCCAGTTGTATTCGAGTTCACACCGATTCCTATTACACAGTATCCTTGGCTTTATGCCCAATTGATTGCCAGTTTCTTATTGAGCATGGTTCTCGTGGCAACCTTACTCAAACATCGCTATATGACCAATCGTATTTGGGCTTTACTCGAAAAAGATGAAAAGTCATTTTCTGAAGCGATGAGCAATAATACCTAATAGAAATCAAAAAGGGATGATCGTTCGTATCATCCCTTGAGATTACTTGAGCTATAGTGTTTTCTTTAATATTGGGACGTTTTAAAGAAAAATTTTCACTTTAAAGGACTGTATATGTAGTGCTGAATCAGCGTATCCTTAACCATCAAGCTAGGTCTTAATGCTATTTTTATTGCAAACCCCTCCCCAATGCGTTCGCAAGCTCTCTTTCTCGATGACGAGGCACGAGGAAAATGGGGAAAGGGGTTGAGTCGCTAAAATGTTAGACCTTTAGAGCCTCTTTGAATACACTAT
>JBAUIA010000034.1:0-1632 GCA_049680565.1 Phototrophicaceae bacterium | reverse complement strand
AACACACGATAGCAACATGATGAAAATCTGCATCTTCATGAAAATGACCCCAATCGGATTTCAATGTATGACATCATCATACATCAATTCGGTTTTCGCTCGATATGATGACTTTTGGTAACTACTCAAGTTGGGATACCCCTGTTCATTTATTGCGATGTAGATTTCTCTTGTAAATGCTTCTGAATACGATGTACAAACTTAGCCCATATTTTAGCATCACCGAAGCCCCAGCGCTTGAGCCATGAATTGGTTTGGGTACTAAAGGAGAGCGCGCGTTGTAGATAAATTTCTAAAATCGGCTGCACAAAACGTTGGATACGGTGTCTACCCTGCTCAAGATAAAAGGTGTCGGATAGACGATGCTCTTCAAGTAGCTGACTTAGTCGAGTGAGATCAGCATAATAACTACCTACCATTGTCTCGTATGTGATTAAATCGTCTACCAGCTTTTGTAAAGATCGATATGTTGTCAGATAGATTTTCTTGAATTGCCTATGCTCTTCATTACGCTTCTGATTCAGTCGCTCTTCAGGCGTGAGTTGACGTAAACCCAATAGATATTTAGCGTTATCAATCCAAGCCTGAATCGTTCGCACACTGATATACTGCTCATAGCTAAAAATATACATTATTTTCTCAGGGGGTAGTGCAATGAGGTCAAGCATGGTGTGAATGCCTGCATCAGAGAGTCTATCAGCACGTCGTGAGCCAATCCCTTTAACGAGCGTCAGTTGGGCATTGATCCTAGCATCAACCGTGGGTGTCTTTTCCTTACGGCTTTGCGCTAAAAGTGCGTGTATTTCTACACTATTTTGTTGCTCCGAAGCATAAAAGGAACACCGTGCCTGTTTGATAAAATCTTGGTCTAAGGCTTGAGTACTGGATAAGATATCATTTTGTGAGGATGACTCAGGGATATTAATAAATGATCCCAATGTTTCTTCAAAATAGGCTATATCCGCCTGTGGTGGAAAGGTATCTAGTGCCCCACCCCACTTGAAGCCATCGGGTGCTACCCAATACACCTCATACTGTGTTATCGGATTATCGTCAGTCGCTAATTGGCGCATTGAGGGACATTGTTTACAAGCAATCAGTTGATGACCAGCTTTTAATTGTTGTAGCGCAATGCCTTTGATTGCAGGAAAGCGTTTGCCATCGTCACGTTGTAACCACAGACCGGGTGTAATGCCTTTTTCAACCGAGCCGTAATGATGATTTTTATCGACATTATGCCAACTGAGGGCTTCGTAAGCGACAATAGGTGTCTTTATGACGTTTAATTCCTCATCATAGCGTTGAATTGTTCGTGGATGGACACTGAGTCGTTGCGCACAATATAAAGTTGAACACTCGCCACTTGTACGTGAAATATAAGCACCGTGTAAAGCTTTGAGATAACTCGCATGTGACGATAAGTCACTATCTGTCACATAATCACTACTTTGGACGGTAACATCAAAGTGTTTACATAAGTCAGCGAGTGTTGGCAGTACATAGATGGTATCAGATGCTAGGTTTTGGTCAGCAGTCTCTGCTAGATACGCTGATATTTGTAAATGCTTTGAATCATTTAGTGTATTTGTGTCGCCCTCCCTAACAGGGGTTATATTCTTTTCACTATACGAA
>JBAUIA010000033.1:0-16051 GCA_049680565.1 Phototrophicaceae bacterium | reverse complement strand
GCTGACCAAAGCTATAGTGATACAACAGCACTCGATTATGTTGCACCTGCTGAATGGGTACTCCAAGTTGTTGCTGACCAAAACGTTGGCTATGAACGCTTCCTCGCAGGCGATTTCACAACCATTGGTATTCCATCAGGTAACCAAAATGAATTCCGTGACCTTGCTGAAGAAACTGGTGATTTCCAATACATCGAATACCCAGCAAATGGTTATACCTACCTCGGCTTCAACTTAGCTGATCCTACAAACCCACAAGCAGGTCGTGATTCAGATGGCAACTATATTGACCAAGGTATTCACCCAATCTTCGGTGATGTCCTCGTTCGTCAATCATTTGCTCATGGTATCAACGTTCTTGAAATAATTGGTACAGCACCAACCGACGATGCACCAGCAACAGGTATCCTCGAAGGTAATGGTTTCCCAATCGCAGTACACGATCATCCAGTATTCTCACAAACAGAAGAACTCTATACCGAACTTGGTGTCGGTGTTCGTGAATACGATCCAGAACTCGCAATTAGCTTGCTCGAAGAAGCTGGTTGGGTTGACGGTGATGGTGATGGCGTTCGTGAATGTACCGGTTGTTTATACGCAGAAACCGTAGATCCTTCATTCGAAGGTAGCCCACTCGAATTTACCTTGCTCACAAATGCAGGTAACGTTTCCCGTGAAGCTAGTGGTGAAACAATCAAAGCACAACTCGAACAAATTGGTTGGGTTGTTGACTTCCAAGCTATCGAATTTGGTACATTGGTTGATGAACTTCTAGGTCAACAATTCGATGCGCTTATCATCGGTTGGAGTCTCGGTCTGCCATTCACCCCTGGTGATAGCTTAGAAGGACTCTTCAGCGTTGGTAATGATGTTCCGGGTGCTGGTTTCAACTTCACCTCATACCAAAACGAAGAATTCAATGACATCCTTACAGACATGGGTGCTCTCCCCGGTTGTGATCCAGAAGTACGTAATGAATCTTACGCACGCGCACAACAACTTATGTGGGAAGAAGCTCCATATGTATGGTTATTCGCTGGTAACGTTATGACAGCAGCACAAGGTAACGTTGCAAACTTCGACCCAATTCCAAATAATCCACAATGGAATATTGACGACTGGGTTGTACTCTCAGATCAATAAGTAGTAACTGCAATACAGATTGCTACCAGACTACGCCTTGTAGTCTGGTAGCAGTTTTACAAATTTTCTTCCCGATTAACTGTACAAGGTGTATCTCATGACCAGGCATATTATCCGCCGATTGATTCAATCTATCCCTACGCTATTGGGTGTAACGATTCTTTCTTACTTATTAATGTCCGCAGCACCCGGTGATCCAATCCGCCAAATGACATTTGGTGATCCGAATATGACACCGCAACAAAAAGAAGCATTAGCTGATCTCTATGGTTTGAATGATCCTTGGTTTATTCAATATATGGTATGGATTAGTGGTAATGACTGGATGTGGTGGAAATATGAAGGTGGTACATACCAAGGCGAATTCACCGAAGTG
The DNA here is from genome assembly GCA_049680565.1 of Phototrophicaceae bacterium. Taxonomy (GTDB): domain Bacteria; phylum Chloroflexota; class Anaerolineae; order Aggregatilineales; family Phototrophicaceae; genus JAUZRW01. The sequence continues at coordinate 14,532 of JBAUIA010000033.1, read as the reverse complement.
AATATGCGTTATGGTATTCTTCGTGGTGACTTCGGCACATCCATTCAAAAAAGATTACCTGTTCTAGACTTGGTTAAGATACGCTTACCAGCCACAATGGAACTCGGTTTTGCGACCTTTATGGTATCCATATTCGTGGGGATACCGGTTGGGATTGGTGCGGCAGTCTGGCATGGTAAGTTCTTTGATTCTGCCTCGCGGATTCTTGCTGTTGTCGGGCAATCGATCCCCGATTTCTGGGCAGCAATGTTATTATTTTTGATTTTAGGCATTAGTTTAAATATTAGTTGGGCGCGTGGTGGACGCTGTGTGCGTAGCCGTGTGCCATGTGGTCAAATTCCGATTACAGAACGTTTGCAATTCATGATTTTACCGACACTCGTTTTGTCATTTGGTGGTGTTGCAGGCTATAGCCGTTTCATGCGCACTTCAATGCTAGATACAATCAATAGTGATTATATTCGTACAGCCCGTGCGAAAGGTCTGCAAGATCGTACCGTATGGGTAAAACATGGCGCGCGTAATGCTCTTATTCCAATTGCAACATTCCTTGGTCCAGCAGTTGTAGGGATTTTAGGCGGTGCAGTGGTAATTGAGCGAATATTCAGTTGGCCCGGTCTGGGGCAATTATTCCTAGAAGCAGTAAACCAGCGTGATTACCCAGTTGTTATGGCATCTGTGATTATTGGGGCAACACTCACAGTTATTGCTTATATTATCTCCGATGTTTTGTACGCCGTATTCGATCCACGAATCCGATTTTAAGAGGAGGTAATTAATCATGGCTAGTACAACAAATGATGTCGCAGTATTAAATGTAGGTGATGATGACTTTCGTCGCTTAAACCATTCCCAACGTGCCTTACGTCGCTTAAGTAAAGATTATATAACGTTAGTAGCGTTATCAGTCATTGGTTTGTTGATCTTGATTGCGGTAACAGCACCTGTTACCACACAACTGATTGGTATTGATCCATTCAGTGAAAATCTGCAAAAAACTTATGCTGCACCTGATAGTGAAAATTGGTTAGGTACTGATGATAAAGGACGTGACCATTTGGCACGTTTGATCTATGGCGCACAGATTTCATTATCTGTCGCATTCATTGCATCAGGTCTCGCGCTAACAATTGGTTTAACCTTTGGGATTATCACAGGGTACTACGGTGGTATTGTCGATGATTTCATGATCTGGTTCATCACGACTTTGAACTCGATTCCGGGACTCTTCCTATTGCTAATGGTGTCATCCCTATTCCGCCCTGGTCCTCTTACCTTTATTTTGATTTTGGGCTTACTCGGTTGGACAGGTACAATGCGTCTTGTTCGTGGTGAAACATTTGCATTGCGTGAACGTGAATATATCGTTGCTGCCCGTGCAATGGGTGCTTCCGATGCTCGAATCATGTTCCAGCATATTATGCCAAACTTGCTTTCAATCGTCATTGTAAACTTAGCAATTGGTATTGGTGGTCTAATTTTGGTTGAATCTGCATTGAGTTATCTTGGTTTTGGTATTAACCCGCCGATTGCAACATGGGGAAATATGTTGTCAGATTCTCAAGCCTATTGGAATCGCTCACCTTTATTAGTATTTGGTCCGGGTATCTTGATTTCCACAACGGTATTGTGCTTATACACAATTGGTGATGGCATGCGTGATGCACTTGACCCAACAACAACTGACTAGTGAGTAGTTAATCGCTAATTATAAACTGCTCGGCAATAAATCGCCGAGCAGTTTTTGTTTAATGGTGATGGAAGCTAACGAAGAAATTACTCTACAGGGAGTACATTTGCAGTACAGGAGTTATAGGTTTCGCCAACGGTAACTACATAGTCATATTCACGATTAGGGTCTGGTGAGGTGGTCACATTATCGGATGAAATGTTGAGTTCTTCTGTAATCACAGGTGCAGCACTACCGCGTGCTTGGGCAGCAAAATCCGTGAGTGTCGTGTTGACAACATTTTGTTCCTCAGCGTTTCCTAATGCAATCGAATTTAACCCTGCGTTACGCAAGCGTTCAGAAGCGACAATATCAAGATTTGCTTGATTCGTGCCGTTATAGACGGCGATGGTTGCGCCAGCGAGTGATAAACGGCTAGCAGGTGGTGGTGTATAGAAGTCAACCATCAGATCAAAAACGCGGTCTGGATTAAGCACTTGTACATTTTGATCGGCATATGCACCTTCTGTAGGTGTCCAAGGCGTGGTGTGGTCGCGCCGAACAAGACTAAAGCGTTCAATGCGACTACTATCCAAATTAGCAGCAATCGGAAGTAATCCAATCACGACATCCAATGGAATATCTGTTTCAACAACTTGTGTTAAATCCGACCATAATGATGGAATTTGCGTAATCTGTCCGTTATCTCGCGCTGATCGGAACATTGATTCAAGCAGTTGTACATGGCGACGACCTCGATCAAAAGCATCTGAATTACCGCGTGAGCGTGCATACCACATGGCTTCACGTCCAGTGAATTGATAGTAACCGACGGGTAGAATATAAACATTATTGTCATCAGGACCAATTGCCCCTGCTGGCACATCTGCATCCACGAGTGGTGGGTCTTGATAAGCACAGTCTACCGCAATATCAACCCCTCCAAGCGTATCTATAATTTCAACTAGACCCGAAATTTCTACAAAAGCATGATAATGGACTTGAATCCCAAAATTATAGAAGATTGTCTCGCGGAGTAAGCCAAAGCCTCCTCCTGACCAACCAAAATTCTCGCCGATACCGTATACGGTATTAATGCGTTGCATGCTTGGTGTTGGTACGTAGACAAACAAATCACGGGTGATATCGAGCATCGAGACTGTTTGGGTGCGTGTGTTAATGGATACGATCACGATGGTATCGGTACGAACGGTGTTATCCCCTACAATATCGCCATCACTACCGAGTAGCACAATATTGATGAGTTCATCTTCACGCGGAACTAGTTGCGCTCTTGGCGGTACGGCTGTTCCAGAAATCGTTGTTAGTTCGGCATCTTGTACACCATCAAATGTTGGCAAAATGATCGGAGTCGATTGGGCTGGTGCTTGCGTCGCTTGGACAGGTACATCTGTTGGTACGACTTCCGTAGCCACATCATTATCAGGAAGCGGTGTATTGGTCACAAACTGTACAAATTGAAAATAAGGATTACGCGCACTATCTTCTGGTGCAATGGCTGTCGCTGTCGCAGCATAATCAGCTTGACGCGCTTGCGTTTGCTCTTGTAATTGATTTGATTGATTGCGTTGTTGCTGCCAAGCGGTCACGACTTGTACCGCAGAAATGACAATACCTATCACCAGTAATCCGATGATTAGGCGAAATATATAACTCAGCACTCGACCTAAAAATGATTTAGGTTGCGCCTGTTGATGGTTAGACATGGATCATTTAATCCTTTGATTTTCGTCAGCACTGAAACAGGCGCTAGTTTATATGATGCTTGTAGTTTTGGCGACACTCATTCAAAGATCACAGGTATTTCGCAGATTGCATCAGGTGCAATTTCTGCACGAATATCGACAACCGATAAGCGTATCCAATGTAATCCGGGACCGAATAATTCAGCATTAATTTGACCTAACACGCCGTTATCAACTTGTGATTGCGAATCAGAATAGAAATTATAGATACTCGCAAAATCTGGACGGACTTCTATTTTGTAATATTGGAAGTCAGGTCGTGTTGCTGTCCCAAATACTGTGAACGAACCACGCACACGCTGGGCAGTAATCGGACTGGTAATCTGTGTTGTGGCGCTGGTACAACCGACGGCTGCTAATCCTTGGCGTACACCTGATGGTACAAAGGTCGGTACAGGACGTATTGGTGCTGTCGGCACATAAATAGTATCGCCTGCTGTAATGTTATCAATATCATCAATGCAATTTGCAAAACGCAATTCATCAACAGTGCTGTTGGTCACAAGTGAGATAGCAAACAATGTATCACCTGATTGAACGACATATGTTGCCCACCCTGCTGGTAATTGGCAAGATGCTGGTGTCCGTGTCGGTTCATTCAGTGGGATAACGGTTGGCGATGGTGGCAACGTTGGGATAATTCCTGTGAATGACGAAATAGTTGTACTCGTCGCAGTTGCCATCGGCTGTGGTGTGTAAGTTGGCGTATGCGTTGGTATTGATGTGCGGGTAGGACGTAACGTATTTGTTGCTGTCGGCTCTGGTGTATCAGTTGGCTCATCTGTAGACGTTGCCGTTGGTGTATCAGTTGGCTCGTCTGTAGCTGTTTCTGTTGGCTCGGGCGTATCAGTTGGCGCATCTGTAGCTGTTTCTGTTGGCTCTGGTGTATCAGTTGGCGCATCTGTTACCGTTGGCTCTGGTGTATTGGTAGGCTCATCTGTAGACGTTGCCGTTGGCTCGGGCGTATTGGTTGGCTCATCTGTAGACGTTTCTGTTGGCTCCGGTGTATCAGTTGGAGAAGATACATTTTGAGCAACCATTGTAGCTGTTATATCGTCCGTATTAGACAAAGCGACTGATGTTTCCGATACAATGCTTGAAGAGATAAGCGTTGGTGATGGTGGCTCATTACTACTGGTTAAAAACAAAGCAAAAAGTAAGCCACAGATAATAACCCCTAGCCCGCCAATTGCGATTAATATTTCGCTACCTAGATTTCTACGCATTGATTGTTAATCTCTCTTTTTCATAGCTTCTAAATCAAGTGGAATCGCAAAAGCAAATATGCTACCCATACCATCTTTAGTTTCTACCCACAATTTACCCTCATGGGCTTCTACTAAGGCTTTAGCAATCGACAAGCCTACACCTGTATCACCCAAACCTTCAATCAATGGATTATCGGCTTTGTATTTACGAGCAAAAACACGCGGAACATCATCAAGTCTAATGCCACCGCCACTATCTTGCACAGCCACATAAACACTATTGCGTTGCTCCGTATCTGCTTCAAATGAGAGCATGCGCCTTACAACCGTCACATGAATCTCACTATCGGGTGGCGAGATCAGATAAGCATTGGTTAATAATTGCCCAATAACTTGTTTCATGGCATCTTGGTCAGCAGGTAATGATGGTAAGCCTTCATCGAGATCAAGCGTCACAGCAAGACCTTTTTCTCTAAATTGTAGGGATGCGTTGGTAATAGCTTCTTCAATAAGATGCACAAAATCAACCGGTTGTGGTTCAAGCTGATAATTGCCTGTATCTAGTTGCGTAACATGCACAAGGCTATCTATCATGGTATCTAAGCGTGTAATATTTGCTCCTACACGTTGTAAAAACTTGCGTTGCATTTCGCCTAAAATCCCTGCGGATTCGCTCAATAGCAACTCAATATATCCTGAAATAGATGTCATCGGTGTGCGGAGTTCTTGCACTAAGCCAACTAGTAATTCAGGGTCTTTGGGGTCGTATGTTAGATCATAGGTACTTGTAGGCGGATTCGCAACAATTGTTTGCTGAATTTGCGCTTGTTGCTCCATATCCGCTAGACGTGCTTGTACTTGATTAAGTTCACGTTCAAGTTGATTGCGTTGTTCAGATAAGTCATCAATCATCGCTTTTAATGAGCCAACTCCTTCTTCATTGACTGCTTTCATGCGCGATGGATCACCATCTATTTGTGAAAGGACTTGCTCTAGTTCGGTTGTGATTGCGGTATTTTCAGCAATCAAGCGATCACGTTCATCTGATAATTGGCTACGTAAGTCGGCTAATTCTTGTATTTGTGCGCGAAGTTTCGCTTGTTCTTCATGAACTTCAGTCAGTTCAATCTCGTATCCTGACGATTCAGCTAATAAGCGTGCGCGATGTTCTTTAACTGTATTCAGTGTATTGATAAGTTCCAAGCGATCTGTACGCAATTTATTGCGTTGACGCAGTGCAATTTCACGATCTGATGCCAGTTTCTCAATTTTGCTTTGCAGCGCTTGAATCTGCTTATCACGGTCTTTTTCTGCATCAATTTTGGTGGATAGCATTTCGCGTTCATTGAGCAACATATCACGCTCTTTTTGGAGCAATTCATTACGGTGCTTAAAGGTTGCCCGCTCTTCTGATAATTGTGAAATCCACTGTGACAAGCCTGTTACATCGTCTTCAATGCCCAGTTCTTGTAATTCAGCTTGCATATTCTCAAGCTTATCTTGGAGTTGGTCACGTTCTTGTTGCAAACCATCTTTTTCTTGCATCATGCGATTAATTAAGCGTTGCATATCAGCCGGCATGACCGATTTATCTTGTGCGCGTATTTCATCAAGATGTTGTTGCAAACGTGATTTTTCATTTTCGAGAAGGTCTCTTTCACGTTTGAGTGTTTCAATTAAGCCATTGACTGCGGTATCACTGGTTGCAGATGCTGCACCTTGCATAGCGGCTTCCGCTTCGATGAGGCGTTTTGTCAAGCGTTCACGGTCTTCACGCAATTCGAGTTGTTCATCTGTAATTGCGGTAATGCGCTGCGAAATGCTTAAATCTTGTTCACTATCCCCTAGTAATCCGATAATACGTTCTTGTTCTTGCGATAATTGATGATTCAAATCAGAAATTTGCTTCGTGAGCAATTGTATTTCTTGGCGGGCTTCAGCTAATTTCTGGTGCATATCTTCACGGGCTTGCAGACCATCATTTTCTTGCAAACTACTGGGCGAAACGCCTTCAACCATCGCTTGAATGATACGGTCTTCAGCATATTTTGCAGCTTCAATTGAGGCATAACTAACTGCTAGTAAGCTACCTGATATTGCGCCAATACCTTTTAGCAATTCAACTTCTTCTGCTCGAAGTTCACGCTTGGTATAAGGCATTGCAATCATAATGACAGCAAATACTTCACGATTGTGTGTGAGTGGTTGAAAATAGACAGGTCCCTGTTGGTCGATGTACATGCGTTCATACAGGTCATCCAGTTCATCTTGATTGCGATCTAAATATAAGCCCCGTTGAGCGCGACGCTCGATGGCATTCACCAATGTGGGTTGATTATCCATATTGAGGGATACACTCGCAATTTTACGCCCCATCATGCGATCTTGTGCAACTGAAATATCTGCATAGTTAATATCTTGAAGGCGCAATAAACCACCAACATCTGCACGGAGGACATCAAGGACAGTATTCACAATTTGTGCTGGAATATCATCGGGTTCACCTGTTTCCAACATCATCCCCATGGCTTTGAGTAATTGGGCATTGATGGCATCACTCTGGGAGATACGTTGTGGTTCTGGGGGTGGTATAGGAACAACAGTGCGTGGCGCAGGAAGCGGTGTTCGTCCGCTAATTGTTCGATCTTCTAACTCAGTTTCATATTGATTGATAACGACGCGATAGACTAATAGTGGAACAATAATTTGAGCAAGGGTAAATGTCATCCGATAAATACCCATATAGTTGCCTATCAAACCATTTTGTGTCATCTGGTAGATGGTTATACCACCTCCAACAGCCACCAATAAGAAATAGACTATTTTTAGAGGGGCATCAACACTATCTTTGAACAATAAAATGGTCAAAAGAATACCTACAATCGGGATAGCAAATAGCGAAAATATCCAGCTTAGACCAAATGCACTGAGATTAAAATCGGTCTCTGTAACGATTTCAATCCATACAATGCCTGTGATAGCATATGCAATAGCAACAATCAGCAATAAAACGAGAACCACTGTATTTGATGGTTTACGCCATCGGGCATGGTCAGCAGTGAGGAATGCCCATCCCAATAGCAAAATGCTCGCAGCAATGACTGCTCTTTCAAGGGGTGGTAAAATTGACTCTGATGATTGATTGGTGAATTGAATGAATAGCACACCAGCAAACATTAAACTCCATGCAAATACAATCCCTGACAATGCTATCGTGTAGCGTTGTCGAGCATGTGTTTCATTGTTTGTCAGTGTTAATGACATCAGTAAACTGATGAGGTTAAGTACCATCACCACGAGGAAAAACATAAAATCTCCCGGCGATTGTACAAAAATATCATTTAATAGGGTTAAGGTTGATTGTGACAAAATCTGACTACCCCGCTTGGTGCCATCTGAGTTAAATAGTACATGATTAGTATATCATAACTAACACAACTGTTTCGCAATGTTGCAGTTGTATCGAGGTTAAGAATTGGTCGTTTTTTCGTTTCACGTTGGGTATTCGTGGGTTGACGACTTATGGAGGCTTCATTACACTCGCTTATTACATATTTATCAAGGCAATTTTATGCAGTTTCGTCAACAGATCGCACAAACAATCCGCCGTATTCCATTACTGATGCGGGCTGCTTATTATGTGTATCGTTTCTTTCAGCCAAAATTCTCTATTGGGGTTGTGGGTGTCGTTATAAACGATCAGCAAGAAGTCTTATTGGTTGAGCATGTATTTCATCCCAAAAGACCTTGGGGCTTACCGGGTGGTTGGATTGGTTTTGATGAAGACCCTGCGACAACTGCACAACGTGAAATTAGCGAAGAACTTGGACTCGATGTATCTATAAAGCAATTATTGGTTGCTGAAAAAACACAATATCATCATATTGATTTTGCTTATCTATGCCATTCTAGCAGTACTGACATTGCCAAACTAAGCTATGAATTATTAGGATATGATTGGTTCACTCGTCAGACCTTACCACCTATCCATGCCTTCCATTACCTTGCTATTGAGGCAGCTTTTGATGTTTTGAAAATGAAGGAGTAAAGACGGCTATGGCACGTTCACGGCTTATTCGCCCACGTCGTAAAGGTTTACCTATTTTATTGATTGTTTCAGTATTGATGATCTTGGGAGCGATTGGCTTATTCATCAATGAATTATTAAATTTTACAGGTCAAGAAGATCGTTTGCCTATCGGTGTTATTGCAGGTGGTGTTGCCATCGGTAATATGACTGATCTTGAGGCGCAAACCATTATTGAAGGTGCATATTCTGCCCCTGTAACACTCTATTATAACGATTCACCGATTAACCTTATCCCTGATGAAATTGGTTTCGATGTCAATACAGATGTCATGATTGCGAATGCGCGTGCTAGCGGTGAAACAGGTGCAGGTTTTTGGGGACGCTTTTTTAATTATATGATTGGTCAACAGAGTTCAGTATTACAAGAAATTCCCCTTGTTGCAGATTATCAGGTCAATGCGCTGCGTAGCCGTTTAAATGAAATTGCAACGGTTTATGATACTGAGGGGTCAACATTCACAACAGACTTGAGTACGCTTACAATTTCGACAGATGGTGCTGGTGAACAACTGAATATTGAAGCAGCATTAGACATCATTGACAGTGCTTTGACACGCCCTAATAACCGTGCAGTCGCGTTACCCATTGTTGGGGGTGAAGCGGAAATCGCAAGTATTGATGCACTCGAAGAACTTATTTTGGATTATCTCGATTCAGTCGGCTATATCTATGATGGTCAGAATAGCGTTGCCTCGATTTTTATTTTGGATTTAATTACAGGGCAAGAAATCAACATTCAAGGCGATATTGCTTATACAGGTGCGAGTACAATCAAAGTTGGTATTATGATGGATTTGTATCGTAATATAGACCGAGAGATGAATCGTGATGAAGCCTTCCTAATGGCAAATTCGATGTTGTGTAGTAATAATTCATCCTCTAATACCATTATGCAAACGTATCTTGGTTCTGGCGATATCTTCTCTGGATTAGCGAGTGTTACCAATATGTATCAACGGATTGGGGCAAATAATACCTATCTGACCGCTCCGTTAGTTGATGGGTCTGCTAATCAACAATTTGGCAGTATTGCTGCACCACAAACCAACACAAACCCTGCTTATGATACTGATTCTGATCCATATAACCAAACCACAGCCGAAGATATGGGATCACTCTATAGCTTAATTTATGACTGCGCTCAATATGGTTCGGGTTTGATGACAATTTATCCAAATGGTGAATATACTCAGAATGAATGTCAGCAGATGATTGAATTGATGAGTGCTAACGACCTAGAGCGTTTATTGCAAGCTGGTTTGCCATCAGGAACGCGGATTTCTCATAAAAATGGGTGGTTGCCTGCTGATTTCTCGCAAGGGATTACAGGTGCAACAACAGGTGATGCAGGGATTGTCTATTCACCTAATGGACGTGATTATGTGATTGCAGTTTATTTTTGGGAAGCTGGAGAAACAACAGGGTTCAATCGTTGGGAAACAATTGAAGAAATTTCGCGGGCTACTTGGAATTATTTCAATCCTGAGAATCTCATATCGAGTCGACGGACTGATTTGCCGAATAATGCCAATGAATGTTTACGAGTAGCTGCTGATGGTACTGTTGCAAATTACAACTATCTACCACCCTATGATGCCATTGATTTAGATAACATTGATGGATGGCGCAATGGTACTGCGACAACCCCACAACCGTTGCCCGGTGAGCAATAAATAAACTAGGCTTTTTTGGGTAATTTTTTCTCTAAGATTAGACGATTACGATTACCATCTAGTTTATAGCGCACATCATCCATATATTGGCGCACGAAGAAAACACCCCATCCACCCTCTTTGCGCTCCCAGAGTGATTCTTCTGGATTAGGCTCATCGAGCGTTAAGGGATTAAAGGGTGGGGCTTCATCAAAAATCGAAATTAAAAACGATTGGTCAATAACTTCTACAAGAAGTTCAATTGACTTATCGTCGCCAGCATGTTCATAGCCATGTTCGACAATATTCGTAAAAATCTCATCGACTGCTAGTTGGCTTTGAAAAACCGCTTTTTCGCCAAATCCAACATCTTCAGCAGCCTTGACTACGAAATCACAGGCTGCTCTGACATATTCGATTTTACCGGGTAGTCGCAGCCTGCGTTCGTCTTCAGCCATACAATACTCCATATTATCTTTTGAATATTAATAGCTGTTGATTGCATCATCTTGGGTTGTATAGATACGAAAAATTGTATCCAAGCCTGCCATTTCCAACACTTCACGCACACGTTGTGAGGGTTGGGCAAGACGCAAATCGCCGGAAGCCTTTTTTGCATTCTTGAGTGTCGTTACAATCTCACGCAATCCTGCGCTTGACATATATTCTACACTGCTTAAATCCAAAACAAGTTGTACTTTCCCATTTGTAATTTGAGTATTGAGTCCTGAGCCAAATTCATTAGCATTCATACTATCGACTCGACCACTCACTTCTACCAGTGTCACCGCATCATTTGGGTCGGTGACATTGATTTCGATCATAGTGTTACTCCTAGTTTCGATAACGATTGAATTATAACATACTCTCAATATTGTGCTTGAGGCTAGTATTTCATATTATAGCCTCATTACGATAGAATCCAACGTAAGAAGTATCAAAGACTTGGTTATTTTTAAGGTGTTACCAAGCGAAGCCCTGTAAACTTATATGAACTAACAGTCAAATTAATTTGACGAAAATTGAGGAAAAAGCATGAACGACTGGAGTCAATTTTTCGCAGTATTCATCACCTTTTCGTTTTTATGGATACTGGCACAACGTATTTCGGCACGGCATCAACGGATGTTCCGAATTTTTATCATTATCTTCGCAATTGGCTGGATGTCGATGCGCTTAAATCTATTTTTCTGGGAGATGATTTTTGGCGTTATAGCCTCATTGGTGATGAGTTTCTTATTCTGGTTGTTGATTGGGCGATATAATCCCGTTGGCAATGAAGATGAAACTGCTATCAAAGTTTATGGATTGGATGATTAACCGTGCAGCGTCCAATTATGCCTAGTGTGGCTCAAGTTAAAGCATTGCCATTGCTATTAAAAAAAGTGATTCCAGCATCTTATGAAGATATGAATGGACACATGAATATTCAACATTATCTAGGCTTATATGATGAAGCTGGATTACCATTTTTTGAGTCATTTGGGATCACAGCCGATTATTTTGCGGTTGAACGACAAGGTATTTTTGACTTGGAGCATCATTTACGCTATTTAGCAGAAGTGCATGTTGGCGATTATGTTGCGATTCACAGCCGTCTGTTAGCTCGTACACCGAAACGCTTACATGGCATGTGGTTTATAGTTAATGAAACCCGTCAGGAATTATCAAATACATTTGAATTCATATCATCACATGCGGATTTAAAGGCGCGACGGACATCCCCATTTTCGGATGATCTTGCTCAAAAGTTTGATGTACAGATTGCAAACTATACCAATTTAGAGTGGGAAGCGCCGATTTGCGGGGTGATGCACGCATGAGGATACACTTTATCGTGTATCCTCATCGAACATTTTAGTTGATGATATTAATTGGAATAACATTGGCACTTTGCATCATCAAGACACTTGTGCGAGCGGCTGCTTGCTGTGCAATATGAGCAAAGGCTTGCCCTGCTGGTGAGGATGGATTATGTGCGACGATTGGACGACCATAATCACCCCCTTCGCGGACATCTGCTTGCATTGGAACACGTCCTAAGAAGGTAACATTACGATCCTCTGCTAATTGCTCACCACCGCCTGAACCAAAGAAATCACCCGACATATTTTCGATCAAGCCGATAATGGGTACTTTCAATTGTTCAAACATTGCAATTGAGCGCAAGGCATCTGAGGTTGCAACACCTTGTGGTTGTGTGACCACAATTGCACCTGCTAATGGAAATTGTTGTGCTAATGACAAGGGTGCATCGCCTGTTCCCGGTGGTAAATCAACGATCATGTAATCTAATTTACTCCAGTTAACATCCGTGAAAAATTGGCGGATTGCACTATGAAGCATTGGTCCACGCATAATCATGGGTTTATCTGGCGTTGTTAGGAATCCTGTGCTGATAATTTCGACACCATAAGCCAAAATAGGTTGCATTTTATCATTAACAACTTTAGGACGACCCGTCGCTAGCCCCATCATTTGAGGGGCATTGGGGTTCAGGATGTCTGCATCAATTAAACCAACTTTTGCACCTGCTTCTGCCAATGCCACTGCAAGGTTAACTGATACGGTGCTTTTGCCGACTCCCCCTTTGCCTGAACCGACAGCGATAATGCTTTTCATTGGGGCGCTAAATTGCCCTTGAATACGCGCATCGGTAGGTACTTTGGCATCCCAATTAATTTTGAGGTTGCTAATGCCCTCTACAGTGCCAATAACAGCAGCATTACAGCGTTCAACAAAAACATCTTTTAGGGGACAAGCCGGTGTTGTCAGAACGATTGTAAATTTTGCTGTGCTATCCTCTACTGTGAGGTCGCGCACCATCTTTAAAGTCACAATATCTTGATGTAATTCTGGCTCAATCACGGTTTTAAGTGCATCCATGACGAGTTGTTCTCTATTACTCATGTGTCCTCCACAATCTCAGAGAAACTTTAATGTTTGATGAATTATTATAGCGGATGTCTATTCAATTAGGCAGCATCCATTAGCTAATTCATATTGCTCTCATGTATCTGTGGTTTGCATGGCATACTTTTCCACTTTACGCCAATAGCGAGAAAATCGTTTTAAATCAACCTGTTTATCATAATTGATAAAGGGCGCATCATGGACTATATCTACCGTTAATTGTAGATTGTGGGTTGTGATCTGTTCGATGATGATGCGATGACGTGGTGACGGGCTATACGGCGTGAGAATCTGTGTGGCATGATGTTCTGTGGCAAATTGAGCAACTTCACTTGCGACATTACCACGCCGTATGATGACAGGTAATTCTAGCAAACATTCATAGATGAATACAATCCGTTTAAAGCTAATTTCCCATTCTGATAACAAGGTATCATCCCAAACAAAAATAGCAGGATTATCATTATCTAATGCAGGTTGATTCGGATTAAGGTTATCCGCATGAATCCATGTTATAGCGTTTGCCATGATTATTTTGCCTTTCGATTAAATAAGTCAGCCGTGATGTCATCGTATGAACCATCAAAAATTTCCATACCCATTTCTGATACAGGTGTTTGATAGGCATCGCCTGTGAATTTACGAACATTACTCAGGTTAAAAATGTAAGGTTTATGACTGAATGTACTGGCTACCCATTGCCACGAGAGGTTATTACTAGCAGGGTCACCATCTAGTAAATGTGTGAGGAAGAATTTTGCGCCAGCTTGCCATTTGATATTACGCCAATGCACAACATATGATGCAAAATACATCCGTTGGCGATTGTGTAAATAACCTGTTGTCTTGAGTTGATGCACTATATCATCAATGAGCTTAATACCTGTCGTTGCTGTTACGATGTCGTCAGGCAATTTATCGGCATAATCATGAGATAAAATCCCTGTTTTATATGATTCTTGATCGCGCCAAATATCATCTCCCATTTCAGCGTAGAGCCGTTGCCAATAATCACGCCAAGCTAGTTCATTGATAAATTTCTGGGCATTTTTTCCAGATTGTGCCAGCGCATGATCGCGCACTTCGGCAAGGCTTAATACACCATAGCGGATATAGGGCGATAAATAAGACACTGCCCCATCCAAGTAGTTGCGTGTTCGCTGGTATGCGCTACCTGTCTGTGTTTGTGTTAATCTTTTTTCGGCTGCTGCACGCCCTCCCACAAAATCATCGC
>JBAUIA010000032.1:0-2763 GCA_049680565.1 Phototrophicaceae bacterium | reverse complement strand
CGATTTTTTTGGCTGAAGAGGTAACAAAGTGAAGAAAACATACGATTATCAAAAAAAAGTAGCAGCATTACTTATTGAAGGAAAAAATGTCATTCTGCAAGCGCCAACAGGGGCAGGAAAAACATATGCTGCAATGTTACCATTCCTTAATTCCTTGGAATTTGGACGTAATTTTCCTAAAAAATGTATCTATTCCGTTCCCATGTGTGTATTAGCGAAGCAATTTGTAAGTGACTATCAGTCTGCTATTAAAAAGGCAGGACGTAGCGATACGATCAGTGTTTCTATTCAAACAGGTGACCAGCAAACAGATCGTAAACTTGAATCGAATCTGATATTTGCAACCATTGACCAGACTTTGAGTAGTTTTCTGATTTCACCGTATAGTCTCTCCAAACGTCAGGCAAATGTGAATGCAGGTGCAGTTGTATCATCTTATTTGGTCTTTGATGAATTCCATCTATTCGATCCTAATTCGACGCTACCAACAACTCTACATATGCTGAAAATGCTAAAAGGTGTTACGCCCTTTTTGTTGATGACCGCAACATTTAGCCAGACAATGTTAGACGAATTAGCCATTGAACTGGATGCTGTCGTGGTTGGCACATCGGATTCTGAAAAAGCTGAGTTTGTGAGTTTGCAATCTCAGGATAAAAAGCGGTTTTATCACACTGTTGATGATGTGATGACTGCCGAGACAATTCTTGAAAAACATAAAGGGCGTACACTCATTATTTGTAATCAAGTGGCGCGTGCAAGACGCATTTACGAGCATATCAAAGCACAAGCAAATTTTAAAATAGAGGTTTTACTGCTCCATAGTCACTTTATAACTGAGGATCGTAATCAGATAGAAGACAGAATCCGCTCAGTTTTCGGAAAAGACAATCGGCATAGTGCTGATGACACGATTGTCATATCAACCCAAGCCATTGAAGTCGGTGTGGATATGACAAGTACCGTCTTACACACCGAACTTGCACCCGCTAATTCAATTATTCAACGGGCAGGACGTTGTGCGCGTTATCAAGGGGATGAAGGGCATGTCTATATTTATCGCAGAGCAATCAATAAGGATGGCGAAGAAATTGACTTGTGTGATAATCCCCTGCCCTATGAGGATCGCGATGCGGTTTTTCCGAAAACTTGGGTTGCTTTTGATGCACGATGTGACGAACAATTTTCTTATGATGATGAGCAAGCTGTCCTGAATGACGCCCATCATGAGCAAGACCAACGCATTATCAATGAATTACGGGGACAATCCGTCAATCATCGTCACGCAATATACGCTAGTATGCGTGGACAAGAAGATGCCCGTAATTTAATTCGCAACATCATCGCGCAATCTGTTACTGTGCATGATGACCCTTTGGAAGTGGCAAAAAATCCTTT
The DNA here is from genome assembly GCA_049680565.1 of Phototrophicaceae bacterium. GTDB lineage: Bacteria > Chloroflexota > Anaerolineae > Aggregatilineales > Phototrophicaceae > JAUZRW01. The sequence continues at coordinate 1,365 of JBAUIA010000032.1, read as the reverse complement.
TGCATATCCTAGTTTTTCTCTCCATCCCGGAACATTACAAAAGCAGATACAGCAATGGCTAGAAAGCCCTGCTTATCAAAATGTCCATCAAATTAGTATGATTCGCCTTAATGAAAATGAATATGAGGCGCAAGCAAATGATGAGCGTTATCGTGTTGAGCCTGTCTTAGATGCCTCTCAAGCATGGATGTCGCCTCTATTGGTGGTGCATCCTAATTTAGCGACTTACGACAAACAGCTAGGCTTTATCCCTGATAACGGTGGCGACTGGATAGCAGTAACTGATGAAAAAGCTACGCGTGCTGATGGCAGATCAGGTTATAGCTATCGTCTGGAAACCTACGAAGAACATATCGCGTTGGTGTATGAGCAATTTGAACGATATTGGCTAAGGTCAAGATGGGTAGCCAATCGCTTAGAACAGCATTTTGAGTGGCAAACAGGCAGCATCGAAAAAGCGGCTCGCCTCGCTGTCTTACTGCATGATGTCGGTAAATTAAGTGATGGCTGGCAAGGTTGGGTACGCGACTATCAGCGTAAATTAGCTGATTCCGCTAACGATCCTTCCTTGTTGACGCAAGCTGGACAAGCCTATGCCCATACTGATTATGATTTTGCAAATCCTTTGCATTCTGATGCACAAAAATCAATGCGAAAACGTCCTTGGCATGCTGTCGAAGGCGCATATGCTGTTTGGGATATTTTGCTAAATGAGTTAGATGATAATGAGGCGTTAGTGAAAGCAACCTATACAGCTATCGCACGACATCATACATCACAATCATCTGAACATCAGACCTATCAATTGGAAGTAGCCGCTAGACACCATATCGAAAAAACGTTTGAAGGTCGCTTATCTTTACCCGATTTATCCGCACTATATGGTGTTGATGAAACCGTTGATAAATTTGATAGTGACGCATCAGAACTCTTTTTTGATGAAAAAGATAAAGCGAGTCTGTTGGCATATATGTTACTGGTTCGAGTATTACGCCGTGCTGATAGTAAAGGCACACAATTGGGGAGTTTTTAATTTATAAAGTGCTTATTTATGAACCCTATACGGGTTAGGCATAGCTATTATGCTATATGTTTCAGTTACCTATACGGTGCAAACAAATCATATAGACACGAAGCATAATTGTCAAATGCTTGACTAAAGAGATGGAAGTGTGTACTATGATTTTGGACAATCAACCCATATAACATTATAGCTATAGGAGATGTACATCATGCTTTCCATCTATACTGTCAATGATACCATTTTTATTCGTTTTAAAGATATGCCTAAGTCAGATTTCGATAGACTTTTAGGCAGTTTCAAGCAAGAATTTGATAATCCAATATGGGATTGGAAGCGTCAAT
>JBAUIA010000031.1:0-11446 GCA_049680565.1 Phototrophicaceae bacterium | reverse complement strand
GGAGATGTTGCCTTCAATCATGGGATTGCGAACCCTGATATTGATGCCGTTGTTAACTTATATGGCTCTACCTTAGCTGATGCCACGATGTTCGGCGCATTACTGGATGATGATGCACCGCCTGTGTTGGGCATTTTTGGTGCAGAAGATCAAGGTATTCCTGTGGAGAGTGTCAATGCCTATGAAGCTGCCTTAAACGCAAGCGGCATTGAAAACACAGTCACCCTCTATGATGGTATGGGACACGCCTTTGTCCAACCTGATGCGATTAATGAAGCAGGTGCGCCACAAGAGGCATGGAATCAAATTCTTGAATTTTTTGAAAGCAACCTTGCTACTCAAGAGGCATCCTCGTAATTACGTGGTTCTCTAAATATGCAATGAGTGTATAATTCAAGGGGATAATTGCGATTTTGATTATCCCCTAATTCATTCATTGTGATTATAGATAAACCCATGCTGAGATACTTTAAATCATTTGTTATTTTGATACTGCTATTAACTGCTTGCACAGCGCAAAGCGCGATAACCCCCACGCCTGTAGAGATTGCAAAGTTACTGGCTACAGTTGCTATCTCGCCAACTGCCAATGCTGAGGAAGTGGCTGCAACCCGTGCTGCGGTATCACCAACACCCAATCCACCCACTCCGACAATTAATCCAACTGAAACACCTTATGTGGGTATTTTTATTGGCGAAGCCCAACAAGAAGAATCCCTTGTTCGTTTTACCGAACCAATCATTGGTCCGCGTGTTGCCCTCAGCCAACCCACTGCCAATGTCGAACGCTGTATCACAAATCCGATTGATGCACCCTATGCGACAGCGTGGCGCACTAACCCAACTGTCAGCCAACGGATGGGTTGCCCCATTCAAGCAGGTTTTGGCTTTTTTGGTGAGATTCAAATTTTTGAATCAGGGCTGATGTATCACTATCCTGAGCTTAATGCGATCTGGGCAATCCGCACACAACAATCTGCTCCAACAGGGGTCTATGATTACCTAGAAAATCCAATCAATACCTCAACCATTGGCATTCAACCACCGACAGGCTTGATTGTACCGGGTGATATTTTCGGTGATATGTGGCTTGCTGTCGCTGGCTTACGCGAAGAAATGGGCTTTGCACGTACCGAAGCGCAAGAAGTTGCACTCGGTGTACAACGCTTTCAAAATGGTACATTCTTGTTGGATAGCCCAGCAGGGCAAGTTTACGCGCTCATCGTTGATGGAACAGTCCTAGGACCGTTCTTAACATCGCAAACTGACCCTGCACAAATCGCCCTACCAACACCTGCTGGCACTGTACCAGAGAGTGAAATAACAGAAGAACCTGAAAATTAAGGTTGCCATTCAAGGTTTGTGATGGGTGGTGCAATATCAATTTGGCGTATTTGATCGTCAATTGCATTATAAAGCAGTAATGCGCCCTCACTGGAGCGTTGCCCAATCACAAATAAACCATCAGGAGATAAACGCGGATTGACCATATTGCCAGCACTACCGCTCAAACGTGCTTGTCCGCCTTCAAGAGGAATATCAAGCAGGCTGACGCTGCCGGGTACTTGGTTTTTAACCAGCATCCGCAAAATACCATCAACTAAGCGATAATCAAATAATTCAAATGTGCCTAATAAGGGGATAATCAAAGTTAAGGTATCAGATGTATTCGCATCCCCGAGATACAGTCCACGCCCTGTCAAATTTTCACGTTGCGCGTCCCCCATGACGATAAATTGCGTCCCTGATTGCCATTCCCCATCCCCTATAATACCTAAAGGTGTGATTTCGCCTGATGTTGTATCAACAATTGCAACCTCATCATTACGCTTGACCAACAGCACACCAGCACCAAGAGCAGGTTTTGGTTCTGAGAAAATAGCATCTTCTGTATCCGCAACAAATAAAGATGCCTCAGCATCAATGCTCACTTGCCAGATACCCACTTGCGCGTCTTGTTCATCCCGATAGTAAATACGGCTATTATCGGCTGACCATGCAGGTGTTACACCTTCATTGAGTCCTAACATGACCAATTCTTGTGGGTCATCGTCACTGCCGATGGTATATTGCCATAGAATACTATTGCTCACATAAGCAATTTCTTGTCCATTAGGTGATAGGGCATAATCACCAATATCGAGTGGTGCAGGGGTAATCGTTCGTGCGCGTGTACCATCCGCAGGTAAGACCCATACTTGCTTAATCCCACTGAGGTCAGGCGCAATAAAATGGACATCATGAGGTAATGGCTGATTAATAATGAGAGCGGGATATTCAGGTCCCCAACTATATGCGGATGCACTGCTAACAGGTAGCGTAAAACCAACGCCTGTAATTGGATTAACCAATGCCAAAACACCTCCTCGGAAGGCAGTTAATAAAAACCCGCCCGGTGCCCAACGCATTCTATCCATATTAATCGCTGCATTGCCGATGAGCGTTGCCGTGCCTACAAAATTATCGCTAACTTCGATTTGAAATAATTCTGCACTACCGTTGATACCAACCATCGCAACAACCTGACCATCGCGCGTGACACTCGGTTGATAATAGATACTGTCGTTAGCCAAAATTTCAAATTGTTGATTACCGACACTAAGATCCAAAATGCTTAAACCGCCATCAAGCGGCGCATACAGAATCTGTGTATTCGATAACCAATCTGCGCCATTTGCTCCCGGAATCGCAGCCCGTAAATCAAGTGCAGTCCCATTCCGTTGGAAAATCCACCACACATTCCCCTCAGCTTCAGCCGCTAAAAATTGACCATCAGGCGACCACTCTAAATGAATCAGATCAGGGGTCGTTATATCAGCAAAACGTGCCTCACGGAAAAAATGCAGTCGTCCACCGTAACTTGTCGTATACGCTAAGGTGGAGCTATCAGGCGACCATGCCAGCGTTTCGCCTTGTCCGCGTGTTAACGGTACACTCGCGCGATCATCTTCAATTTGCCGTGTGGGTTCATCCGCATCAAAAATATGACTCAGAAACAAGCCGTCTTGTGTGCGATAAGCAAGCCAATTGGCATCAGGCGCAACCCGAAAATCAATCACAAATTCACCATCTGGCGTAATAGTGGTGATGCCTTCGCTCCCCAAACCAAACCGTTGAACAGTGCCATCAACGGTCAGGATGTAGAGTTCACTCGGTAAATTGAGGGCATCTTGTGCCTGTATTGGCAATAAAATGAGGCTGAAAAGTAATAGTATCCAAAGTAATCGGCGCATGATGATCTCTCCATAAGTGCCTTACATCAATCATTACGATTATACAGGGTAATTGTGCTTCTGCCTTGCCCTATGCTGATGAAGACACATGCTCAGTTTATAGCGACTGAATAGAGATACACAATTTTGAGCATAATCCTTAATCATACGATAAAATGCCTGCATTATACTGAACCACACACATATTTTTATAGAAGGATAAGGCGATGGCATCCGTTGCAATTGAAGGCGATCACAAACCGAAGATTAGTGATCTGGAATATCAAAAGCGCATCCGTGCGTGGATTTTATACGATTGGGCAAATAGTGCCTTTGTCACAACGATTTTGGCAGCATTATTACCACCTTATTTTAGTGCAGTTGCAGCAGCCACCTTGCCATCAGAAGCAACAGCAACCGCCTACTGGGGCTTAACCCTCAGTGTTTCAACATTCATCATTGCAATTTTATCGCCGATTTTAGGCACAATCTCGGATATTAAACGTGGTAAAAAAGTATTTTTAGCAATTTTTATGGGCTTAGGTGTCATTGGCGCTGGTTTACTTGTTTTGGTCAGTACAGGTGATTGGTTCATGGCAGCAATTTTCGTTGTACTCGGACGGATTGGCTTCACAGGGGCAAATGTGTTCTATGATGCGCTCTTACCGCATGTTGCTCGTGATGAAGATCAAGATCGTGTATCGACACGCGGTTTTGCTTTGGGTTATCTAGGTGGTGGTATTCTCTTAGCGATCAATGTTGCCATGTTCTTGCTGATTCCTGATACCCTTTTTGAATTTGCAGGGATTCGCTTGTCGTTCCTCAGTGTGGCGATTTGGTGGCTGGTCTTCTCGATTCCATTATTACGCAATGTCCCCGAACCACCCTCCGCAACTGGTGATCTTGAACCGGGTCAATCATTGGTTAGCGCAACCATTGAACGCCTACGCCAAACCTTTGGCGAATTACGCCAATACCGTGAATTGTTCAAATATTTGATAGCCTTCCTGATTTACAATGATCCGATTAATACCATCATTGGCTTGGCTGCAATCTATGGTGCAGAACTAGGTTTTGGGACATTAGAATTAGTTTTGGCGCTCTTACTCGTTCAATTTGTTGGTGTGCCGTTTACGCTCATTTTTGGTCGATTACCATACCGCGAGGATAAGCGCCGTCATCAATACTTGGCGTATATTCTGTTTAATTTAGTGATGCTCCCAACCTTAGCCATCATCGGCGCACAAGTGCTACCGCTTGAAATTACGGGTAATCAGCCTGAGCCTTATTTAACACAAGGTGAATTTTATGGCGAAGGCAATTATAGCTTCACCGATGATATTTTCGGTATCGAGGGTGCTTGGGAACAACGGATTGTCACAGGTGATGAACTGGCTGGCGATGGATTACTGGCATCCTTAGTCGGTACACCTGATGATGTAGTTTACACTGAAACAACATCACCCAATGCAAGTTATGATTTAGCCTTCAACGGGCAAAACCTAGAATTAACTTATGCTGTGCGTCCTGATGGGGGTAGTTTAGCAGTTCTGGTCGATGGTGAACCTCTCATGATTGAAGAAGGTGATACAGAAATTCCCTTTGTCATTGATACCTACAATGAAACCATCCGCTACAATGATCGCACTGAAATTCTATTACCAGAAGTCGGTCAATATACCATCACCTTACAAAATAGTGCTGCACCAAACGCTGCTAGTTCAGGGACAGCGATTGCCATTTCGCAATTAGAGGTTTCACCGCCTGTGCGTGTCAATAGTCTCGCTTTGATTATCGGGATGCTCTTTGCTTTACAAGTCGTTGGTGTTATCTTTGCGCTGATTTTTGGTAATTTCTTCCGAGGATTAGCCGAAACACTCGATACACGGCGCAGTATTTTGTTGTCGATTATTATGTACGGCATCATTGCTGCATGGGGCTTTATTCTCAATAGTACGATTGAGTTTTGGTTTCTGGCGTGGATGGTCGCAACAGTACAAGGTGGGAGTCAAGCACTGAGCCGTAGCCTGTATGCGAGCCTCAGCCCCTCCTCCAAAAGTGGAGAGTTCTTCGGATTATTCAGCATCTTATCCAAAGGCGCTTCGGTACTCGGCACAGGGATTTTTGCCTTTGCAGCGTTAGCTTTCGGGAGTAGCCGACCTGCAATCTTGAGTTTGGTTGTGCTGTTTATCATCGGTGGCTACTTACTGATGCGTGTTGATATTGAAGAAGGCAAACGGGTTGCTAATGAAGCCGATGCCGAGGCTTACGGACTATCTAGTAACTAAAGTGACTAAACATAGAACAAATAATCGAGATAGGCTAGAGGGTCTATCTCACTTTTTTGAAAGCTCTATGCAACCTTGATTGACGAACAGATGTTTTATATGTTACCTTTGAGTCACATATGATGACTGATGATTTAAACCCACTCTGGAAAGCCTTATCTGATCCGACAAGGCGACATATTTTGGACTTGTTGCGACAAGCGCCACGCACGACAGGGCAACTCAGCGATGCCTTTGCCGATGAGATGTCACGCTATGCTGTGATGAAGCATCTCACCGTGCTGCAAGAGGCAAATCTGATAACGATCCGTCGTAAAGGGCGCGAACGCTACAACCACCTAAACTTTGTACCTTTGCAACAAATGGTCAACCATTGGATACGACCTTTTGAAGCGGAGTGGGCAACATCGCTCATCAATTTAAAAAATCAAGCCGAGGGAGCAGTAAATATGACCGCACCAACACAAGAAAATGCTGTTATTATGCAACAAATCGAGCAAGAGATTATCATCAACGCCTCAGCCGAGAAAGTTTTTGAATCACTCTTGGATATTAATGGCTGGTGGGCAAATCGCTTTACAGAATATCCTGATGGATTGCGCCTAGAAGCTAAAGTCGGGGGACGATTCTGGGAAACACGCGATGGCAGTGATGATAATGGCTACTTGTGGGGAACAGTTACATCCATTGAACCCAATGACCATATTCAAATTTCTGGCTCAATTGGGATGCAAGGGGGCGCACTCAATACAGTTGTTATCTGCACCAATCCACAAGATGATGGCACAACTCAACTAACAATTTCGCATCATTATATGGGACAAGAAATCGAGGGTTTCCTTGAAGGATTCCGTCATGGTTGGAAATTTGGCACAGAAGTCATCAAAAAATTAGCTGAAACTGGTGAGCGTGTTCAATTACCACCCAAAAAATAGTTAACATGACCCTACCTCAATACCCATAAGGCGATCTATCATAGATCGTCTTTTGCGTTATCTGAATAGGTCTTAGCTGTATCATTATACAAGCACAACAAAGTTCTAACGAAATGCGTATTACATTAATAGAAACAATCTGATTGTGCATATTTAAGGGGAGTTCACCATGTTTGATGAAGTCGCAAGGCGTTTTAGTACATTCTGGCTCAGTTTACGCTTAACTTACAGACTATTTCTTGATACGCGTGTGCCTTTTTTTACGAAGGCAATTCCACTCTTAACGGTCTTGTATGTATTTTCGCCGATTGATGTCATTCCTGATTTCTTGATTGTCTTAGGACAGTTGGATGATTTCCTCATCCTTACGATGGGGATGCAACTTTTTGAGCGTCTAGCACCGCCTGATGTCGTGGAAGAGCATCGCTATCAACTGCTCCAAGAACAAGAACAACAAATGCGATAAACATATAAAAAGGGCGAACACACAGGTTCGCCCTTAAAAATCTTATTTGCTTGTCCACAAAACTGACCATCTATTGCAAACGCAACATCTGTCCTTGAACTTCTTCCATCGCTTCAATCGTATCTTGCAAACTCATCACCTCATCTTGGATTTCGAGGCGCATGCGTTGTTGCTTGCCACTATCAACACTGCTACGTGTGCCTAAAAGTGACATCTGTGCATATACTGTCCCCAAGGATGATAAGGTCGTTTCCAATTGGATTTCAGCACGTTTAATGCTGTTTTGCGTTTGGTCGAGATTAGCTTTTTGTTGTTCCAAATTACGTAATTGGCGTTCAAGGTCTTCCCGAACACGATCATCACTTTCGCGCTCAATGCGTGCTTTGACTTTTTCAATCTGATTAGGCACTGTTCGCAAATCGCGCTTGACCAATTCATTGCCTTCAAAGCTATCAATATGAATGGCGAGATCATACATCGCTGCAATCCAATTATTGACTTGGTTTAAGGTATCGTGCAATTCGACGCGCATCCCACCTTTATGACGCTTGAGCAATTTAAGCATATTGCGACGATATTCCATCGCTGTCCGCAAATGCTCGCGTGATTTACTATTGCTCACATACGACAGATCATATTTACTCTCGAACTCTTTTGCCAGCGCTGCTTGTGCTTCTTCAGGGTCAGTCAGCATGGATAATATCAAGGCACTTTCCGCAGCACCACCCAATATCAACCAGACAAATGCAGGCATGGTCAACCCTAATAATGAAAAATCTCCAACCCCGATGAATAACACCAGTGTTAGCAGTAATGTGATAAAACTTTCCCAGCGCAGAACCGCATTCATCAACAATGTGCCGAATACTTGGCGGCGTGCTTCGTTGCGCTCACTCATTGAATTTCCTCGTTATTGACTAACTGTAGTCATTGTTTGCTAAATGATAACATGCCACGTTTAGTGGGTCTATTCTGCTTTGATAAGCGTAAGCCAAAGGTAGGATAAAGCTCCCTGCATCAAGATAAGCAGTAAAAACACGCTCTTTGATACTTTACGCTTATACCCGATCTTTTGCTTCGTTCACTATGCAAAAAGGGAGATTTTAAAGTCCTCTCTTCACCAGTAAAGCGCAGTGGGGAGGGGATTTAGGGGAGGGGTTAAACATCAAAAACTTAGTTTTATAGTTTTAGGGGTAAAACCCTCCTCAAATATTGGTTTAACTATCGTTACCGCTATTCAGTAAGCGATTACGACGTTCTTCCAATTGCAAGTCAATTTCATTAACACCGACTGCGGTATCAATTTCTTCTGCAAGGCGCATTGATGCAATCTCTTGACGCGCATCTTCAGTATCAATCCGTTGACGAATTTGCTCGGCAAGGCTGCTGATTTCTGCATCATCCACATCAGCAATTTTGTCAATTTTCTTGATAGTTTTTGTCATTTGTTTCTTGGATTCCATCAATTCAAGCAATGCACGCAAACGTTCACGCTCTTGTTTGATGGTTGTCATACGGCTTTCGAGCTTCACGCGCATATCCAACATTTGTTGATATTGCTTTTGTTGGGATTGCCATTGCTCGTAATAATCTTGTGCTAGTTGTTGCTTGGTGTTGAGTTCAGCTTGTGCCAAGCCTGCAAGATCATCTTTACCTTGCAAAATGAGGGTGTCAATATCACGATCTAATTTTTCGGCTTGGTTAGCAAATTCTTCATATTTACGCTTGAGGGTACGAACTGTCCCACCAACCGTTGCTGCTGAATCTTCGAGTGCTTCGAGGTTGCGCTCAACATCACGAATATATTGATCCATCACCGTGAGCGAGTTGCCTTCTAAAGCACGGTCTACAATGCCATGCAAATTGGCGCTAATGAGCGTATTGATCTTTTGAAATAATGAAGCCATGTGGAGCGATCCCCTATCTGTTTTTATACGATTTCATTTGTAATTTAGTATACACGAACACCTATAGCTTGCAAAGCAAAGGTGTATATCATCTGGTTTTATTAGCATGAATGAACTGCTTATTCAACTATACGCAGTGTATCGGAAAATGTTTCATCTGTCTTAGGAATTAATGATTTTCCAATATATGGGTCATAAAAAGAGCCTATCTATTCGCAGATAAGCTCTCATCACAAGTCTATTTACAAGATTTGATTGCAGACTCTTAGTTGACACCCTCGTGTGATGCAATAGGTGTCTGGACTGCAACTTTGAGCGGCATTTTAATTGTGAAGGTACTGCCTTCACCTAATGTGCTATCCACAGTACACGTACCATGATGATATTCGACAATACCTTTAACAATGGTTAACCCACTACCTGAGCCTTGATCTTCAAATAACTCACGCTCAATTTGATAGAAAGGTTGCCAAATCTTAGCCAATTCGTGTTCAGCAATCCCACGTCCTGTATCATGAATACTGATGACCAATTGATCGCCTTGTGCGCTTACATCGAGTGTAATCACACCGTCTTCAAAAGAAAACTTTGAAGCATTATCCAATAATTCGCGCATTACAATCGTCATATATTGCACATCAAGTTCGGGGGTTGGTAGATCATCCTGAATATTGACCACATAAGTGCGTGGACGTGTATCAGGATTGGTCACTTGGCGGATAGCATCATCCGTTAAGAACGTCATATCGCTAACAGGGCGTTTACGCCAATTAACAGTTTTTCCTGCTTCACCATTATCGATTTCGACTAAACAGATGAAATTTTCAATCAAACGCCGCAGACGATCTGCCCCTGAATTGACACCTTGCAAGAAACTCATCACTTCATCAGGCGATGTGGAAGCTGGGTCATATTCTTTTAGCATTTCCGCATAAGCCACCACTAATGTTAAGGGTGTGCGAAATTCATGATTAAGAATCGTCAAGATTTTATCTTTATTGTCTTTAATTTCTTCTGCTGCGACCCGTGCAATCGCCTTATGTCGAATGAGACGTGCACTCACAGCAACGAGTAAATCATCGGCATCAAAAGGCTTCGTCAAGTACTGATCGGCACCCAACATTGACCCTTTATAGCGATCTGTTTTTTCGCCTTTAGCTGTCAGAAAGATGAATGGTACATGAATCCATTTGTCTTCTTTGCGGACTTCTGCCAAAAATTGGAAGCCATCCAGATGCGGCATCATCACATCAGATACGATGACATCAGGCGGATTATTTGGGGCTGATTTTAATACTGTTAAACCATCACGACCATTAGCTGCTGTCAGAACCGTATAATCTTCAAGTTCCAAAATATCACGGATACCTGTTAACAAATGCGGATCATCTTCTACCACTAAAATACGAAATTTTTTCATAATAACTATCCCTACCAGCAAACCTCCACGAGGTCTGTATCTATTTCTATCGAACGATGTACTATTAGTATAAGCGCACAATAACCGTTAAACAATTAAGTCTAGTATGTTTTAACCGATTCCATACGAGATTTATACACTTCGATGAAGTGCAATTAAATCGGCTAAGAGGGCAGCAGATGTTTCACTTTGTCCTGCACCTGCGCCTATAACTGTCACGTCACCCATCAAATCCGTGCTTAATGTCAAGGCATTCATTGCACCTTTTACGTTTGCTAAAGGATCACTGATGGGCAAGCGCACTAACTTAACCTCACCACCAGCAGGACTTGCTTTACCAATGAGTTTGTAGCATTCGTTGGCTTCCGCAGCGATTTTAATTGCCTCTGATGTGATGCTCGTAATCCCTGTTACATCAATATCTGCGAGTGTGGCTTCAATGCCAAAAAATGTATCCAGCATAATTAATACTTTTGCAGCAGCATCAAATCCTTCAACATCGGCGGTGGGGTCAGTTTCAGCATAACCCAGTGCTTGCGCTTGCTGGAGTGCCTCGCTGTATGATAAGCCATTTTCCATCTCTGTCAGGATATAATTAGTCGTCCCATTGACAATGCCTCGGGCTGCTTCAATGGTACATCCTGCTAAACCTTGCTTACCCAATGAAATCGTGGGTGTGCCTGCCATCAAGGTTGCATCGTAACGGATTTGCACGCCAGCATCTTGCGCTTGTTGGGCAAGTTTACGAAAACCCACCGCAACAGGTCCTTTATTGGCTGTAACAATATGTTTGCCTGTTGCAATCGCTATCTGGAAATGTTGTGTTGCTGGCAGCGCTGTTTCGATGTTCGTAGGCGATACCTCTACCAGTACATCGGCATTCCCTTTTTGAATGAGGTCACTGGCATCTGTAAAATCGCGCTCTAAGCCGTCCTCATCAGGATAATGCGCCAAACTACCTTTTTCAGCAGCCTCTAACAAACCAGCCATGGATAAGACTGCTGCACGGTACACAATCCCGCGTGAACCTGTTGCAACCCCTACAATCGTCGGCTCAAACTGATACCGTGCTTTTAAATCATCTGCTTTATCATGTAAAATCTTTACTAAGCCTTGCCCGACAACCCCAAATCCAACCAACATCAATTTCATAAATATGACCTACTCTTTTTCTATAGTGAATATCGCTCAATAGTAGCAGATAGTTGAGTTTTTGCC
>JBAUIA010000030.1:0-11175 GCA_049680565.1 Phototrophicaceae bacterium | reverse complement strand
TAGGAACAATGATCGAAGAATTGGATACGCAACAGATTCCGCCTTTTGTCTTGGATCAATTGAATGACGATGAAGAAGCGGTGGATGTATTGCTGGAAACGACTGCACCTGTGGATGAGGTTGCCTCACCACCTGAAGTATCATCGACATCAAATACAGCAATCAATGCGATTGATAAGACCCAACGCGACTCTTTGAAGAACAAATTACGAACGATGACCAATCAATCAGAACCAACCAGTGATGATAGAGAGTGACATGGAAAGAATAATCGAATCAAAGCGTATGACAATCGGATTAGTGGTGCTGATGGGGCTGGTGGCAATCTTGCTCATGAGTGTGACCACTTTCGCTCAAGATAGTACGCCTGAGCCTGCACCGCTATGCGAATTGTATAGCCCGATATTTGATACTGTCACTGTTCGTAGTTGTGCAGGTAGTCAATGTACGCCGATGGGTAGCCTAGATCGTATTGACCCTGTTTGTGTTATTGATCTCCAAAATGGATGGTATCAGATTGATACGGATTTAGATGATGACGCTTCATTAGAAGGGTTTATATTAGAGACCCTGTTGCAACCGGGACTGAACAACGCTAACTCCGATGAATTTGAGTTCTGTGATGCATATCAGGTCATTCCAGAAGAGGCAATTTTACGAACTTGCCCAAGTCTTAATTGTAATATTTTGGACACAGCCGTAGCAAATGATGTGCTATGCGCGTTAGATTATGATGCGTCTTATACGAACTGGATACGCATTGCCTCGACCCTCACGGATAGTGAATGGGTAAATATGGCTGATATGGTTTCGGTTAGGGGGGAACGTGCATGTAGTGATCCTTGGTCAGTTGCTATCCAATCAACCGTTACACGCTCTTGTCCACAAGCATTCTGTGGGGCTGTTCAGACGATACAACAAGGCACAGAGGTTTGTTCGATTGAAGAAAGTGATGAATCATTAGAGTGGATTGGTGTGGAATATGGTGATGACAGTGTCGCGTGGGTTTTTGCAGGCATAGTTGAACCTGTTGCTTTAGCATCTAATGAAATTTTTTCACAAGATGAAGCCATTCTAGCAACGCTCACCGCAGCAGCACCTGCGGTTGCACAAGACACAACCCCATTTGAATTTGCAACAGTAACGTCCATGCCTACGATGACAGCAACACCTGCTGTTGATAATGGTTGCTACGAATATGCCGTGACAGTGAGTTCAGCCAATATTCGAGAGAACCCATCGGTAGAAGCACCGATCATCACAGGTGTGCAAGAAGATGCCCTGATTTGCGTATTGGGTGTTGTGCCGTATCTGGAACGTGACTGGTTTATTGTGGATGTGAATCGTGGTGAAGGTGAGCAACAAATTGGATTCATGGCGCAAAATACAGTGAGCGCAGTCGATGAAGTCTTGCCAAGTCCGACCCCGTCACCTGTTGCTGGTGCAGCAAATAATACGACGAGTGCTGTCGAATTGGTGACAACGCCCAGTGTATGTAATGGTATCGATTGTGTCGAAGCTGTGGCATTAGGTGATCCGCAATCAGTTGATTTGACCCTTACACAATTAACACGCAATCAACTTGAACTCTCATCACCACAAAGTTCAGTGAATTTTCGATTTGTTTTGCCCTCGGATTGGTCAATTCAGGATGGCAATCGGATCAATTTGGCATTTGATTATGTGGAATTAGGGAATACTTTTGATATTGCGCGTGCGCCGTCATCGCAATTAGATGTGCGCTTGAATGATGAGTTATTGTCCTCATATGCACTTGATCGTGATAACACAGGGGCAGTGCAGAGCATTGATGTTGTTTTACCAGCCGATGTCTTAGCGGATGAGGCAGATCGTTCGCATAATTTGGAATTGGTCTTAACGGCATTAGATCACTGTGATGCCAACTTGAATGCCCTTTTGATTGTTGATAAAGATGCGTCTTTCATGCATGTGGAATATGTGGAATTAGAACCAGTTTTGGATTTGAGTTTGTATCCACGTCCATTTTTTGAAGTGCATCCCAACGGTGAAATTGTGTATGTGGTGTTGCCTGATGAAGCGACTGCCAGTGAATTAACCAGTGCTAGTCGGGTTGTGGCAGGCTTGGGTTCAATTGCAGGTCGCCTTGATGTTCGCACTCGCACCGTATCGAGCTTGAGTGTTGCTGAATATAGCAGCAATAATCTAATTTTGGTTGGTTTCCCAGAAAGACACAGTTTGATTGCTTCCTTATATGAGCGTCAACAATTACCGACAAGTTGGACAAGCGACGCAGGTTTCCTCGATCAAGCGAATGAGGTGATAGCTGAATCTGATGGTATTTTACAAGTGATGGAACATCCTGATGATGCGCGTTTTGCGATTCTGGTGGTGACAGGGGCGAGTGACGCAGCGATTTTGAAAGCTGGACAAGCCTTGGGTGGATCACCGACTGGGATTGGTTTGCAGGGGTCAGTCGCAATTGTGGAAGATGCTACGCCAAGAGTGAATATGCAAAGCACTAATTTGCTATCAACAGGCTTGACTTTAGAAAATCTAGGGTTTACTGATGTCGTATTGTCGGGATTGGGTGAACAATCGATTTTCATCGAATTCTTTGTACCCTTTGGTGTAACAGTGAGCGAAGAAGCCTACATTGAATTGTTGTACAACAATAGCGCGGTATTGGAAGATCGTGGGACGACGATAACGATTGAGGTCAATGATGTGCCTGTTGCGAGTAATGTTTTGCGCGGACAATCAGAAGAAACCAGTGGAAACGTTACTACCCGACGGTTGCGTGCGAGTATCCCCCCGACAGCGATTCAAGCAGGGGTGTTAAATAGTATCATCGTAACTTTGAGTGGCTTTAACATTGATCGATGCGAAGTGACCAATCTGAATGCTTTGTGGTTGACAATTAGCCGTGAGAGCCAGATTTTCTTGCCAGTTGCTTTGGTAGATCGTCAGCCTCCGTTGGTCGCACAATTTCCAGCACCGTATAATCGGGTCACGACTTTGTCGGATGTGTTGGTCAGTATTCCTGATGAGCCAACGCCCGCCGAGTTAGATCAAGCGATGGATTTGATGTTTTACTTGGGCAATACAGGAGCAGGCGCATCAGGGATGAATCCACAGATGGTGCGGGGTATTCCGAGTGAGGACTTGGATTTGTCAGCCTATCATATTATCACCTTGGGTCGTCCGAGCAATAATAGCTTCTTCACGGTGATTGGGGATGATTTACCGCAACCGATCACGATGGATGATACCTTAGAGCAAATTTACAACAATCTGATTTATCGCTTGGATGGCAGTTATGAAATAGGTTTGCTGCAAGTAATGCCTTCGCCATTCAATACCGATCGTGATTTGTTGGTGATAACAGGTACGGATGATGTTACACAAGCCTTGACAATTGATAAGCTCCTCGGTAATTTCGATCCTTTTGAGATGGCAGGAGATGTGGTATTTGTGTCACAGCAGACAACCTACCCCTTGAATAGCTCATTGGTCGAACAAGACTTTGAAATTTTGCAAGCAGTTCCTGCATTAGCGACTGAGAGTGCCTTCTTATTGCGACAGACTTTACAACCCGTGATACAAGTGGCAGGTGCAACATCTGTACCAGTTTTATCAACTGAGAGGGTAGCAAACAATGAAGTCGCAGTCGAAGCGACAGTAGTCATTCCAGTGATTACACCCTTACCTTTAGTAACACCAACACCTGTGTTTGAATCGATTGCAGTCCAAGAACTGACCCCAGAAGCCTCGCCGCGTCCAGAATGGATACAATATCTGGTGATTGGGACAGCGATTGCCATCTTGATTGCGCTCATCTCGCGTGTTGCCTTATCTTTCCGTAAAAAGGATAATTAATGGAGTTAAACAATGGATAATACACAACGTCCATTACGACAAGTAAGCTATAACGAACAGGGTATTCGGGTTGCATTACAACTATTTGCAATTTTAGCGACTGTTGCAACGGCAATTTTAGGAAGTTATATCATTGGTTCAACAACCTATGGACTCTATGTTGTGGTTGCGGTGCTAGGTGCAATTACCTCGTTAGTGGTTATTAATAAGCCTAGTTTGGGGGTTTATATCTTGGTGGTATTTATCTACCTTGATTTTTCCTCGGTGATTGAAATTACCTTTGGTATTCCTAGCATCAATAAAGTGTTGGTCGCGCTGGTTGCGGTTAGTATTTTGGGGACGAAGGTTACAATCCGTCGTGAAAACTTGGTCTTTGGTGTTAGCGGTACACTCATTATTTTCCATAGTCTCATCATGATTGCGACAATTTTAGTATCTGAGTTATCCCCGAATCTTGATTTGGTGGTTGATATTGTTAAAGATTTAGCCATTCTATTCATCATCTTGCAAGTTTCTAGCGAAGAACGTTCATTCAAAACGATACAATGGTTGATGTTAGCATCGGCAGCATTTTTAGCCTTGCTGACAACCTATCAATTGTTATCTGGTAATTATGAATTTGAATTTTGGGGTCTAGCGCAAGCGCCGATTCATCAAATTATAGATAATTACGATGATGTGCGTCCAACGGGTCCGCTTGATGATCCGAACTTTTACGCGCAGATATTATTAATGGTTTTACCAGTTGGTATCTACCGTGTGCTAGGTACGCAGAATTCATTACGGCGTTTGATTGCGCTATTTGCATGTGCAGTGATTGCATTTGCGGTTATTGGTACATATTCCAGAAGTGCATTTGTAACTTTTGTTGTTGTTGCAGCTTTGATTGCCATAGAGCAGCGCGTACAACTGTATAAAATTGCGACGATTGTCATTGTAGGTGTATTAATCGGATTGCCACTCTTGCCACGTGGTTTTATGGAACGGGTTGCTACATTGACAGAATTTGCTGGCGCATTTACGAATGGCGCGAATTCTGTAACGGAAGTATCTTTGCGCGGACGTACCAGTGAAATTTTGGTTGCGTGGGAATTGTTCACGGATTATCCTGTTTTTGGGGTAGGGTATGGCAATTATCCTCAGTATTATCAAGAATATGCTGCTGGGCTGGGCTTAGATAATCGCTTAGAAGAACGCGATGCTCATAGCCTCTATTTTGAGTATTTAGCTGAGACAGGTCTTATCGGTTTCTCTGCATTTATCATTATGCTTGGGGTGATCTTTAACCTGATGATGCGTGCTAAAAAGCAGATGCGAGAAATTGACCGACTGGATATGGTTTATTGGATTGCAGGGGCGCAGATGGGTTTGGTTGCGTATCTCGTCAATACGATTACCTTGCATGATGACTATATCCGTTATTTACGCTTATCCTTGGCAATGGCAGCAGGTGTTATCATCTTGTCGCGTCATATATACAAAGAAGCACTCGCTGAAAGCAAACACAAAAATAAAAATGAAAAGCCAAAGGTTATACAAGCTACATAATGAAAATCATTCGTAGATTCTATATTGTCCTATTGTTGGTTGTTTTGTCGGTGGGTGGGTTCGCCACACAAGCACAGTCAGGTGGATGGTGGTTGCTTAATCAATCGGTAAAAGTGACCTATCCGTTACTTATACCTGCTACACCGAGCCAAACTGTGCAACTCCATGCAGCACGCGGTGAAGTGGTTGCATTCCAAGTTGTTTTTGGAGATGTCACTCAGTATGCTGTGCCACAATTGATTGATGCGAGTAACACGCTTCAGTTCACGCTATATGAACAAGTTTTTGTGCCGATTACTGTGCAACAAGCGTTTCCTTCTGTTTATACGCCAGCACGCTTGACGGATGTAACGGCTATCGCGGATGGTTTGATTCCTATCACGGATGCTAATGCGCGTTTCCAAGGCAATGCTCAAGCGATTTGGGTTGATGTAGCTGTCCCTGATACAGCGCAACCGGGTATTTATACGGTTACTATTAATCTATTGGGGACAGCCTCAACGATTGAAGTTATTGTCTATGATGTGACTTTACCTGAACAAACATCAATGGATATTATCATTCCATTGTCAGTGGATTGGACATTGCCATTTTTTGCAAACGGGAATGTCCAAGATTTCCATACAGGGGTCAATAACCTCATGCTGGAACATTCGATTTCGTCAGGGCATTTAGCAGCACGTCCTTTCAAGACCGATGCAGGATGGGATTTTTCTGCGTTTGATGTGGCGTTTGCACAAATGCCAGCAGGGATGGATTTCTTAACGCCGATTCCATTTAATGAAGTATCGGGAACTTATTTTGTGACAACACCTGATGGTTTCCAATATACGACAACTGATTTTGATGATCCTGAATTTGTGGCAGCTATCAGTGAATTTTTCGTTGATCTAGCGGCTTATTTGACACAAAATGGTCGTATTGCTGATGCGTGGGTTTATCCATCTGATGAAACCTTTTGGGTGGCGGATGAACCAGAGCATAATGGTCCTGAAGGGTATCAGCATTTAGCACAATGGACAGAAATTATACGGGCTGCTGGCTTAAAAGTATTGGCATCACGCGTGACACCTGCACCGTTTGCACCCAATTGGTATGATCCTGCATCAGTGACCGATAATGTGCATGTGCCTGTCGATATGTTTGATGCTGCTCCGAGTTTGTATGACGCATGGGGTGTGGATAATACCAGTTGGTATTTAAATGAATATGGCGATGCGATTGAATTGCCAGCAAGTATTCATCGTGGTTTATTGTGGCACGCTTATCAACAAGATGTGCGCTTATTAATGGGTTACGCTGGCTTAGAATGGGTTGATGAAACCTATGATTTGGTGAATCCACTGACACAATTAGACCGCGTTTATCCACAATATGGCTATGGCGGTGGTGCATTAATTTGGTCAGATACAGTGCCATCAACACGCCTCAAGTTTTTGCGGAGTGGTTTGCAAGATGCTCAATTGCTTGATTTATATGCCGAGCAACAAGGTCAAGCGGCTGTTGATGCGTTGCTGCAACGTGTTATCCCGATTTCATTTACGAATCTCGTGCCACCTGATGATTTATGGGTGAATGTGCATGATCGCTTATTGCAAGCATTGAATTGGAATCGCCCGATTGAATTATCAGATGTGTTGTTACCTCTGCCATTATTTGGTAGCGAAACCTACTATTCTTTTAGAAGTGGTATTCAGTCATGGGATTTGACATCTAATGCGAGTCGTACACGCAATCCAAGAGCCTTACAAGTCACGTTTGGAAATGGTGAGAATAGCATCGGACATTGGTCAGATGGGGATGATTTATCAGCGTGGGATTATCTACAAATACCAATCACTAACCAATCGCCGTATTATGCTCAAATTGATGTGGCGCTCATTGATGATGCGTCTAATTATGTTTTGCTGCGTGGGACAAATAACTTCATCGCGCCTAATGGTTCGACAACCTTGCTGTTACCCTTAGTCGTACCGATTGATTATCCATCTGAATTTAATTGGTCAGCCGTAACCTATCTCGAAATGACGGTGAGTACGGAAATTGCCCTAGATGATTATCTCGGCAACGAACGGATTACTCAGCTTGGTACAATTACTTTGGTTATCAATGACCTAATGCTCGTTCGATAATCGATCACTGACGATAATTAGGTATAAAGAGAGGACATCCATGCGCGGTGTCCTCTTTTGTTTATCTATGCAATTCAGTGTGGTTTATACTGTCAAATTTACCGGCGTATCTTCTTCCTCGTCATCATCATTGTCTTGGCGCATTTGCTTGATAGTGGCTACTAGGTTCATGAGTTCATCACGTTCAAGGATGAACATCATCGCTGCATAAATGATAATCCCTAGCAGAATAGAGGCGATTAAGATAATCACCATTGGCAAGTTGATGCTGATGGCAAACATCCGCCACGCATAAATACCTAAGCCCATGACGCCTGCTGATATGAAGGGCGTTAGGAATATCTTAGGAAAGACCATAGGATTTATTTTTAAGAAGCGCGAAACAACGACCAATCGTAAGACAGTGGTCACACAGAGGGCAAGTAAATTCGCAGTTGATGCCATGACGGCTGTGCGAAAATAGAAGGCAAAGGCAAAGATAAGCGGAAACGTATAGAGTGCTTCTACGACTAATAATTTAGTGGATACATCAGGTCGCCCAATTGCTTTGAAAACATCCCCCGCACTCCATGGTAAGGTCATCACCATGCCGAGCAACGCTAAGACTTGGAATAGCGGGATGGCAGGTTCCCATTGATTACCGTAGATGAATAAGATCAATTCAGGTCCTACTGAAAACATCCCAATACCTGCTGGAATGGTGATAAAGGATGTATAGCGCGTTGTTAGCAAGAAGCCTTTGGTGAGTGTCTCAATATCATCTTGCAATTTTGAGAAAGCAGGGAAGAGCGATTTCGTGAGAATGAGGCTGAAATTAGCAATAATCAATTCAGGGATTTTGACGGCAATCGTATAGTAGCCTAATTGTAACGAGCCGATGAGTGTACCGATAAAGAGTTGATCCGCTTGTTCGAGGCTGACATTGAGCAATTCAAACATCAGAATTTGTGCGCCATATTGCCATAACTCACGCGCTTGTTCCATATAAAAATAGAACTTTGGTATCCAACCGAGAACGTATATCTTGACGACTGTTCTTGCCAGACCGCCAACCAATTGCCCAAAGACAATACTCCATACGCCGAATCCCATGAAGGCTAAAGCAACTGATACGATGCCTTTAATGAATGTTGCCAGTAATTCTGGAACAAATAGTTTTTTGAACTTGAGTTCTTTTTGTAACAGGGCATCAAAGGTGAGTCCAAAGCCCGTGATGATGAAAATCAATGATAAGACGCGGATCACATCCACGATGATTGGATCATCAACGAAGCGTAAGGCGACGGGCGCAATAGCATAGGCAATAGCAAATTGTAAAAAGCCAATCACCACATTGATGACAAACACGGTACTGGCTGCTTTTTCGACATCTTTATTGGTGTAGATGAGGGCATCATTGACCCCAAAACCACGAACAGTCTCAATGAACCCCGTGAGGAGGGTTGCGAAAGCGATTAAACCAAATTGCTCAGGTACAAGTAACCGTGCAAGGATGGTCATCACAATAAATGTAACAGCGTGTCTCCCAAAGTGGGATAGATACGCCCATAAAATTCCGCTCAGTGCTTTTTTTGCAAGATTCAAAATAGTTATCCCACCATGAATTGGTTTTTGTTGCGAATCGAACTGTGTGATTAATGGATTAGGGTAATGTATCGGATTAAGACTCGTCAAGTTTAAACTTGTAATCATCTGTAAGAGTTTAACGTGTTTTTGATGATGCAAACCATAGTACTTTGTAATGATAGGGCTTGCGTTGGGTAGGGCGTATATGAGCATGATTAATCATCAAAAATTGTCAAAGATTCACAGATCATGAAACCGTATATCTAATATCAGCCGATGTGTTTTTCTAGTAACCGTGCCATGATAAGCCCATTATCATAATCTTCGCCATCTTCAATTGACCAACTGACACTTAAGCAGGCATGAGCAAAAGCAAAAGCGATGATACGATCTCGTGGTATGCCGAGACCATCGGCATAAATTGTGATATGGCGTAATAATCGCGCCTCATCTTGCACCATCTGCGGTAATGATATGGGATTGAGTAAGGCATTCGCTACATCATAGGTGTTTTCACCATACAAGCCTTTGGGATCAAATGCGAGCCAACCACGCGCACTATGCTTAATATTCCAGTGATGAATATCGCCATGCAAGACAACTTGATTGTGCTGATTCGCTAGCAGTTGTTCGGCAATTTGTGCGCCATGACTGAATAATGGATCAGAAGCGAGTGGGGCATAGTCAAACAAACTGCGGAAGCGTCGGCGTAGGGTGTGTAAATCTTCGGGGATGGGTTTGGGATTGTTTTGGTGCAAGGTTTTAATCACCCTTGCGATGATATGGGCAGCGTCATCATCATGCCCCGTATTGACGAGAGGCAGCAAGTCATCGCCGTCTAAGTATTCCAGCAGATGAGCATCTTCTGCGGCAGCGAGTAAGTGTGCTGCTCCCTTGCCAGCATAATAGTGTAGCGCACGCGCCCCGCGTTGTTCATCATGGATACCAACCTGATTCAGTAACTTGAGGATAACCAGCACACCACTTTGCTGGACACGGTAAACGCTACTGGTGTTCGTCTCCACGATGAGGTGCGGATTGTCCAGCGACCATTTTGCTTGATAATGCGTCAGTTGATTCATTAGGATTTAGTGTCTCATTTTTTGGTGTTTCTATTTATACCATATGCTTGATATGAATTATGCCTTATAAGTTCGAGAAATTAGCAAATGATTGCTTGCAGTAATAACGTAGAAACGGCATACTAATGGATATTACGAGTCCATTGAAGATATTTTTAAATAATGACCCTAAAAACAAAGAAACTATTCATTAGCTATCGCAGTAGTGATGCAATTAAAGTAGATAAAATTGCAACTGATTTGGCATTACTCCAATATGATGATGGTACAGCACGTTATACAACATGGCAGGATAAGAAAAATTTACCGCCTGCTAGTCCTCATTGGTGGGATGCTATTGTGGATGCCATTATTGACTGTGATGTATTTGTTTTTCACTTATCTAAAGCAAGTCTGAAAAGTGAAGTTTGTCAGGCAGAGTTAGATTATGCGTATAAACGTAATCGACCCATTGTGCCAGTCGTTCTTGAAGGAGAGTTTTTTCTTGATCCAAATTCTGGGAAATACAATATTGCCTATTGGGATTTAGTACCAGAGTGGCTACGCAATGTACAATTTTTATTTTATGTAGGAAGTGATTTCTACTCAAGTTTTCAAACAGCGATTGATTTTTTTGAGCGTAATGGATTTCGGGATGTTGATATAAAACGTCCAAGAAATCCTGATAATAATAGTGTTAATGGTAGCAATCATGCTGTTTATGATGCTGCTTGCGATTATGCTAACCGTCTCGCATTCACTGAGGCAGAGAAGCACTTCAGCGCTTTAGTACGACGTAACGACCCTGATTATGCTGATGTTGCTGCTGAATGGTTGCAATTGCTGAATCTGTATGCGGAATTAGTTGAAATTGATGAGCGTCGTAGCGCAAAATTCATATTCAAGTCGAAATGGACTGTATACCAATCTCTTTTCCCAAAATTCTTCTTAGAAGATATCTTTGACCCTAAAAACTTTTCTAAGCAAAAGACGAGTGCTAAACCTATTTC
>JBAUIA010000029.1:0-36150 GCA_049680565.1 Phototrophicaceae bacterium | reverse complement strand
AATATATCCCCCACCTCATTGATCTGACAGAAGATGCAATTGCATCCATTAATATCAAGACCCATCAACTACGCGATTGGCTACTTCATAATTTGCCAAAGTTACAAGCCGTATCATAGAGAACAGCAAGGCTTGATGTTCTCTAGCTCATTGATGCTTTATCAAATTGAATATAGTCTTGGGCTTCTTCAAGTGTAGTATAAAAGATAATAGCACCCGAGAAGCCTAATAATTTCAGCACATTAACAAATGTTCTAATCATTGGGTGAGCGCCAACAATAAGTACAATGATATCATCACTGAGGAAGGCATCCATATCAGAACGATACATCAAAACATTTTCAGGGATGCCTACAGATTCTCGTAAATCAAGAATAGAATATCGAGGCTTATAATGACTAAGATTTAGATTTAATTCTTCTTGCAATTGATTAACAACAGCTAAACCCTCTTCAACACTCCAACGCCCTATAACTTGATAATAAAGAATTGTTTTTTCAGCATCGAACCAGCGAAAGTTTATGGTCATTTTTAATCCTCTTGTGGGTATTTTAAACCCCAAGTACGGCGTATATCATCCATTAATGCCATCGTATGGTGCGTTTCATCAAGTGGCATATTCGGATGTTCAGTTTGTCCTGCACGGATAGCCTCATTGACCGCTTGTGCTTCATAATTATAGCCGTTACCACGCATCGGAAATGACATTTTCTGAGGCTCTTCACCATAGGGTTGCACTGTAAATGTTGTTGGGGCAAAGAAGGGTGCATCAATCGTTATTTGACCTTTTGAGCCTTTAATGACGGCAATATTATTTAAGTCACCTGCGATGCCACCTGTTAACAAGGCTGAGGCGTTATCATATTCAAATAACATGCTGCATTGCTCATCGACACCACTCGCACCGATTAAAGCATGTGAATGTACTTTATCAGGCATCCCCAATAATAAGGTTGTCAAGGTAATCGGATAAATACCGACATCAAGCAATGCCCCACCCCCTAAATCAAGATTAAATAGACGATGTTCAGCTTGAAATGGCAAATAAAAACTAAAGTCTGCCTTAATTAAATTGATATTACCGATTTTACCACTATTAATAATGCTTTTTATCTCAATTATTGCGGGCAAAAAACGTGTCCAAATCGCTTCCATCAAGAAGAGATTTTTCTCGCGTGCAAGTGCAATGCAATTTTGTGCTTCTACCGCATTGAGTGTGAACGGTTTTTCGCATAAGACGTGTTTACCTGCATTGAGGCATAATGTCATATTATCGGCGTGGAAAGCGTGAGGTGTGCCAATGTAAATGACATCAACATCAGGATTATTCGCCAGTGCGTCGTAGGTGCTATGTGCTTGTGGAATAGTGTGTTTTTGTGCGAATTGATCGGCACTTGCTTGTGAGCGTGAGCCAACGGCAACGAGTTCCGCATCATCAACAAATTGTAAGCCTTGTGCAAAACTATTGGAGATATTGCCTGTTCCTAGAATGCCCCAGCGAATTACGTCCATATCATATACTCCTGTATATTGTGATGTTTAGAATGAGACTATAGTTTATCATTACTTCCCTTGTAAAAAACAAAAAAGCCCTTGTGCAATGTCAAGAGCTTTCAATATTCTTAGTTTAGGAAAGGATCAAAAATCGTATTTCATATCGACAGAACCATCATTTTTCATCTTACCACCTACAAGTCCAATATCAATGCCAAGACCTGCAATCAAATGTAGATTTGCTACTTGTTGACAGGTACTCATGATAGATGTGATAACTTGGAAAACAACCAGTAACAGAATGGCGAATATGCCAAGATCATTAGATGCGCTGGATGCACCGCTAAGACCAACACCAACGAACAGCACCAAAATAAATCCAACAGCAGAAGTAGCAATAAGATAGATGATCCCAATACCGAGTTGGTTAAGGAACAATTTGAATATTTGCCCGCCATTATTCATAACGGTTTTGATATTTGTGCCAAATTCAAATAATGCACCACTACGATCTTCCGCAGCATAACGGAGCATTCCGATTTGAATGGCATAGCCCAAAATAATTGTAAGTGGCACAAATACTAAGAGCGCACCACACATCAATAATGGGATCATACCTGCATTATCACCAAAATCTGGTGTATAACCCGGATTATCAATACCAGCGACAATTTCCGCAAAGACATCACCTGTCATAGGCGCTATGACCATCGCTACGATAATCACCATAATCAGAAATAGCGGAATAAGATAAATGAGTGATGCAAGGAAGTTCCATAAGCCCCGTTTGATACTCTCGCCGATCTCAAAATCAGGTAATCTATCTTCACCACGCAAAACATTTTGCATGATAAAAATGCCATAACCACTAATGAATAAGCCAAAGAGTAAATTACCAAGTCCGCTAACAATTGATCCTGCTGCACCAAAAATAAATTGAATAGCTAAGATTAAGCCAAAAACAAGTCCAATTTGTAAAATCTTATTGAGGTTATTATTCGCAAATGGGAAATTTAATGCTTCTTTGAATGACATGCGATCTCCTACAATGATCTACGTAAAATTTAGTTGTTCAAAATGCGATCTATTTAGAAGACCGCATCTGTGTTCAGTTATTATGCACCTAACTCACGGCTAACTTCTGAGAAAACATCGCCAATTTCAGGACCTAATGTTGCCAGCATAAATACTGCACCGCAAACGACTAAGCCTAAGAGGATGATGACAGCAAGCACAACAAGAAGCCCTGCCATACTACTACCTTTTTCGTCATTCTTGAGCTTATTGGGCGCATAACCTAGTTCTGCACCATACCCAGCGATCAGGTGTGCGCTACTGAAACCTTGCATCAAGTTGATGGTTAATGAAACGGTATAATACAGTGAGCCGAAGATCGCAATGGGCATGCCCAATTCCATGATGCCATCCATATTGCCATCACTGAGCGCAAAGAATGCTTTATTAGTCACACCTGCGAAAAATGCAGAAATCACATTGAGAATGATGCTGCTAAAAATACCAAAAACGACAGCAATCCCAAATTGGCGGATGAATAAGCCAAAGGTTTTGCCCAAGTTTGACATCACCACGCCAAAGTTTTTACCTATATTGAACAATGCACCCACGCTATCTTCTGCTGCATAGCGAATTTGACCAACAATGTAGCTAAATCCAAGCACGATTGATGTAGCAACAAATGCTAAACCACCACCGCAGGCAACCAAGATAAATCCAGCACCTACATCATCAGATTGTGCATTAGCATTGACACCAATAAGTGCAAAGAAAATGACCATCATAATGATGATAGGAATGGCGTAAACGATGCTTGCTAAAAACAAAATTGCACCGCGCCCCATATCACGCCCAAGGCGGAATGCTGGCAAGGCTTCTTCGTCATCCATGACCGATTTGATAACACTAATGATATAGCCTTGAACAAATAAGCTATACGCCAGTAGCACAGGCAAAATTAGCAATACAACCCAAAATGATTGTAAAGCAACACCTGCAACAAAAATGGATGCACCGATAATGACAGCCATCAAAACGATGGTCAATACTTTGGGAATATTTACGCCTTTAAGCGGATACCCTAATGATTCACTGAAATCCATGAAAACCTCCTCATTTAACTTATCTTCATTATGAGGGAAAAATAAGTGGAATGCAATCAAAATAGGTTACTATCCCCTAACAATTGGGGGCTATTCAGGGAAACAAAAAGCGCCCTCAATAGAGGACACTTTTTATTATGTTGATGAGGCTCTAAATTAGAAGCCCATGCCGCCCATACCTTGAGGCATTGAAGGCATACCGCCACCAGCATTATCACTTGGTGCATCGGTGATGAGTGCTTCGGTGGTTAAGATCATGCTTGCGATAGATGCTGCATTTTCGACAGCACCGCGTGTTACTTTCGCAGGGTCTGGCACGCCAGCATCAATCATATCCACATATTCGCCTGTCATGACATTGTAGCCAATGCGATGATTTTTACGGCTTTTTTGTAAACGGCGAACAGTTTCGATGATGACAGCGCCATCTTCGCCAGCGTTTGCTGTAATTTTCTTCATTGGTACTTCGAGCGCACGACGGAGTACATTGACCCCAGTATTTTCGTCGTCGTTACCCATTTTGAAGTCTTTGAGTGCTTCCACAGCATTGACCAAAGCAACACCACCACCCGGTACGATACCCATTTCAACAGCAGCACGAGTAGCGCTGAGGGCATCTTCGACGCGATGTTTTTTCTCTTTGAGTTCAGTTTCAGTTGCTGCACCGACTTTGATGACAGCGACACCACTGGTTAATTTTGCTTTACGTTCTTGCAATTTTTCGCGGTCATAGTCACTGGTGCTGTTTTCGTATTCAGCATCAATTTCACGGACACGACCATGAATCGCATCAGCTTCACCAGCACCATCAATGACGGTGGTGTTATCTTTGGTACTGACCACTTTACCAGCGCGACCTAAATCTTGGATGGTTGCGGTTTCAAGTTTGCGACCTGTTTCTTCACTGATGACTGTACCACCAGTAAGGACAGCAATATCGTGCAACATCGCTTTACGGCGATCACCGAAACCGGGTGCTTTAACAGCCAACACATTGAGCATACCGCGTAATTTGTTCAATACGAGCGTTGCGAGTGCTTCACCATCAACATCTTCGGAGATGATGACCAGTTCACGTTTACCAATTTGAATTAATTTTTCGAGAATTGGGAGTAAATCTTGTGCAGCGCTAATTTTCTTATCGAAAATGAGAATATAAGCATCTTCAATTTCGGCTTGCATCGCTTCTTGGTTGGTGACGAAGTATGGGCTGAGGTAGCCACGATCAAATTGCATACCTTCAACATAATCGACTTCAAATTCGAGTGAGCGACCATCTTCAACTTGGATGATGCCGTCTTTACCGACTTTATCCATCACTTCTGCAATTAATTCACCGATTTCGCGGTCTTGAGCAGATACACTCGCAACATTCGCAATCTCTTCTTTGGTATCAATTGGGGTTGCTTGTTCGGTGATATATTCAGCAACTTTTGCAGCCGCCGCTAAAATACCACGTTTGAGAAGCATAGGGTTTGCGCCAGCAGCAACATTGCGTAAGCCTTCTGTCACAATTGCTTGTGCGAGGACGGTTGCGGTGGTTGTACCATCACCTGCGATGTCATTGGTTTTGGTGGCTGCTTCTTTGAGTAATTGTGCGCCCATGTTTTCAAAGGGGTCTTCGAGTTCAATTTCTTTTGCGACAGTCACACCATCATGGGTAACGGTTGGTGCGCCGAATGATTTATCGAGTGCAACATTACGACCCTTTGGACCGAGTGTTGTACTAACTGCGTTTGCTACTTTATCAACGCCTGCTTGTAATTTACGACGGGCTTCGTCGCGGAATATCAGTTGTTTTGCCATGTAAATCTCCTAATGATTATGATGCTGAAAAAGGGGGGATGGGTTTAGCTTTCGAGAACGCCGAGGATGTCGGATTCTTTCATGATGAGCACTTTTTTACCGTCGAGCTTAATTTCTGTACCTGCATATTTTGCAAATAAGATTGTATCGCCTTCGGCTACATCAACAGGCATACGATCACCATCTTCGTTACGTAAACCTTTACCGACAGCGAGAACAGTCCCTTGCTGTGGTTTTTCTTTAGCGGTTTCTGGTAGAACGAGTCCACTAGCTGTTGTCATTTCTTGTTCAGATGGTTCGACCACGATGCGGTCATTTAATGGGCGAATATTCATGTTCGCAATCCTCCAATATAATTAATCTATCGACTGTTGCAATTGATAAACAGATTATCAACGTTATCACAACAGATTAGCACTCATTGTTAAAGAGTGCTAAATATCTTGTCAGAAGAATAGCATAGCGCATGATAATGGTCAAGATTTCTAGCATGAATGTTATTGAAGTGCTAACGCTATGCGATAAATCTTAATCATATAGGTGCATTCCACATATAATGTTTAATAGAAAATGGGTATTCATATGCGCCATCCCCCAAAAGTTTTAGCGCGTAATGCAAATAATGCGCTATCACATATTACAATCTGTGTGACTTGGCGTATAATCAAGATGCACACAGACTCATTTTGTCAGGAATTGATATGCCCTTGCGATTAATCATTATTTTTGCACTACTCACACTGCTGCTCGTAGCTACCCGCGCACAAGAATCTAGCATTCTCATCACGTCTGGTACATATACAGGCGAAATTACAAATGAGGATACGGTTGATCGGTATCAATTTGAGGGCATTGCAGGGCAACAAGTCACCATTATGATGGAAGCCATCAATGATAGCTCCTTAGATGCTGCTTTGAGCCTGTTTGATAGTAGTGGTATTTTAATCCAAACGGATGATGATTCAGGGGGCAATCGTAATGCCCGTATTGACTTTATACCAACGACGAATGGCATTTTTACCATCGAAGCCACACGCTATGCGCTCAATCCGCCACTAACGATTGGGGTGTATCAACTAACGCTAGAGATTCTGAATACATCGCCTGATAATATTGACCCACTGGCTCTCGCGCCCCAATTCGGTGTGCCATTTATACAAATAAGTGTCGATGACATTATCCCCGCAGCATTTACCACAGGCGATGATTTGCAATATTATGTGATTGGCGCACAGCAGGGTGATTTTATCCGTGCGGAACTCACCACCAATGATAATCTACAAGCCAATATCCGCATTCTAACGCGCATTGACCAGACCTTGGTTGAAATTAGTCGTGCAACACAGAGCGATGACTCGGCTGAAATTATCTTTGCAACGATTACACAAACAGGTTGGTATTTGATTGAAGTTGAGCGTGAATCAGGAATTGGTGGCTACACATTGAGCCCATCGCTGGTTTCCGATACCTTGTTATCTGTTGATACACCAATTGAAGCCAGTTTTGAAACAGACGACGAAACCTTATTTTTCGTATTCAATGCCACAATTAATGAACGTGTATTTGTCAATTTAACAGTGACCAATAGTAATAATCTTGAACCTGAAATTACGATTCTTGATCTGAGCCGCAATCAACTCGAACAACGCTCATCGCAAGGGTCGCAAGTCCGTGCAACACTGAGCGTGCCTCGTAGTAGCCCGTATATTGTGCAGGTTCGTAATCTAAATGGACGACGTGGTAGCTTCAATTTACAATTACGACGCATCGCAGTTGATATTGATAAATTACCGATTCGCCCTGCTGATTATAATGAACAATATACGGGGGAAATCCGCAATAATACGCCGATTTCATATTTCCGTTTCAGTGGCAAAGCTGGCGAACTAGTCACCATTGAAATGAATGCTGCGGAAGGTTCGGCACTGCTTGATCCGTATCTTATTTTGGCGGATAGTACACTGAATGAACTGATTTTTAATGATAATTCAAGTGCATCACGCGCAGCAAGGATTGCACAATTTGCACTCCCTAAAGATGGTGATTACTTTATCTTAGCCACACGCGCAGGATTGAGCCGAGGCTTCACAGTCGGTGAGTTTGAACTAGAAATTACCGTCGGGGAATTACAACTCGAAATGGGGGCATTGACAGCAACACTGACATGGGAAGGTGAAGCTGATTTGAATCTGTTCATGCGAACACCTACGGGTAAGACGATTTCATGGGCAAATGCAAGCATTGCTGAAGGCGGTATCTTGCAAATTGATAGTAATACAGGCTGTGAAACGCCAACCGCACAACCGATTGAACATATTTACTGGGATGCTGAATCTGAGGTTGGTTTAGGTGATTATACCTTTTGGGTCTGGTATCAGAATGATTGTATGATGTCAGGTGAGACCGCCTTCACGTTAAGTGTGACATATAATGGACAGGTAGTGCTACCGAGTACAACTGGCGAGATTCAGACAAATACACTCATTGTTGGTGAACGTTTTGAAAGTTCCATTCGTCTCGCTGATAATAACAATACCTTTGTGGTCGATAGTGGCACAATCACAACGCCATCTGCACAACAAACAGAAAGTGATGGGGGCGATCAACTGATTGTCTATGGCGATACGATTACGGGTAATATCTCGGATGAAGTCTTTGCTGAATTTTATCAATTTCAGGGGAACGCTGGCGATAACATTGTCATCATTGTCGAGCGTGTGACGAATAATTTAGACCCTATCGTGATTTTACGTACCGATAGCGATGTCAACTTAGCCCTAAATGACGATATTAGTACGACAAACCGCAACTCGCAGATTATCTATACTTTACCGACTGATGGACGCTATGTAATTTCTGTCACACGCTATGGCGTTCGTGATGGAACAACAACAGGCAATTACAGCTTGAGTTTTAGTCGGATTGCTGCGCCTGATTTGACATCAGATGGATAGATCAACCGTGCATTAAGCCTCGCAAATAGCGATTTGGCATTACAATGAAATCAAATTCATTAAGGCTGAGGATAATCTATCATGGCTAATTTGATTCAAAATCCAACATTTGGTAACTGGCAGCATATTCGTTATTTTACTGACCAAGAAAATAAAATAGGCACAATTGAAGCCCCTACTCATTGGGATTTTGTCTATATTCCTAAAGAGAGTGACCCTAATAAAATCCCACAAAGTTTGCACCGTGATAACGGCTTTGTGATTTCCGCAGGGTATCGCGCATGGGAAGCAGGTTACAAGCAACACAATCTACCTTTGCAAGCTGGTCAACGCTATCAACTCAAGGCACGTATTAAAGCCGATGTTAATTTCCCCGGTGGGCAAAATCCTGATCGCACAGCGATTACTTGGCGCTTTACAGTCGAATCCGATAAGGGTGCTTTACAACCTGATTGGGCAATTACATCCCACCAACAGACCAAACAAATTGAAGATTTTACCTACATCTTTGATGTTGAAGAAGATATGACAGCAGCCATTACATTTTGGGGACGCTCGTTTTATGCAGGGAATGATTGCGACTTTTGGATGTATGAAGTTACGTTAGAACCTGTTGCTAAAAATAATGCCATTGTTGATAAAATCGGTTCAGCGAATGCGACACCCCCTGCCATTGACCCAACGCCAATTATTGAGCCAGACCCAACCCCACCCGAAAATCCGCAAGCGATGGATAAATCATTAGGTGATGTCACGCTATCGGTTGCTGAGGTTGATCTCATTGCAGATGCCTTACGCACATTAGCAAAAGGTGCAGCAGATGCCAATACCAGCGCAGGCTTAAATAAGTTAGCAGAAGTTTTAGAACGCTTAAAATAAGTTAGGCATTATCAAGTGCATCGGCTTCGGCATAGAGAGCTTCTACAGGCTCATCTATGTCGAGGTTGGCTTCTCCGAATTCATCAACATCACCGAACAATTCTAACTGCATAGCATAGGTTCTGAGCATTGCAGGTGTGCGATTGATTTCAAGCAATTTTTCTATCACGCGTTGACGATACCCTGCCAGCAAAAAATAGCCTGTATCGAGTTTCAGAACCTCGTGGAGTGTAGCGGCATCCTCACAGACAGTTAGTAATTCATCGAATTTTTGCAGCATCGCAGGATAAGATTTAAAGCGCTCTTGTGTGGTTGGTTTTTTACGCAATGAGATCAAATCGCGCGTAATATCGGGTAAATTATCGGGAACAGTATACATTGTTTGTCGATTTCGTTTATGGATGAGTGTTCCTCTATTTTACCATCTCCTTGTAGAGATACCTCCATCTCAAATTTACTCGTATCACATAGGATTCATCAATTACTTATCTAGCATATGAGTAATCTAATAATGAATCCAGATTCATATTATTTTTCTTTGGCATAGTGTAGATAGAAATCAAGATAAATAAACAAGGAGAGAGAACTTATGACAGACATGAATGTAGAAAAAGTATACGGTTTGTTCACCAATTTTGAAGATGCTGCTTCCGCAGTACAAGAATTAACATTAGGTGGCTACCCAAGCCAACACATTACCATGATCGTTAATAATGCTGATGGTCGTCTTGATAAGTACACCGTAGAAAACTTGCAAGATGATGCAGTCGATGCAGAAGATGGTGCTGGTTTTGGTGCTGTTGTTGGGACATTGACGGCTCTTGGTGTTGCAGTCATCCCCGGTGTAGGTCCATTATTGGCAGCAGGTCCATTAGCAGCAGCATTAATTGCTGGTATTGGTGCAGCAGCAGGTGCAATAACAGGCGCGGCTGTTGGTGAAATGGTCGAATTTGACATTGATAAAGAAGATGCTGAACATTACGCACAAGTATTGCGTGATGGTGGCGCATTGCTCGTTGTTGATGAATATGACAAATGGGATGATGATGTAATTGAAAACATCATGGAAAAATATAGCCCTGTATCAGTAGAAGATACCGACTAGTCTCTACACAGCTATACCTGTCACATTTTTAACCTGCAAGCGTGATGTCAAATTGGCATCACGCTTTTTTATAGCATTTTTTGGACAAGCTCTACAACCTCAACACCGTTTGGTAATTCATCTTGCCAAAATACAGCCGTATCAATGATGAATCCATCTATGATCGTTGAGGTGATTTTGTTGTTTATGTCGTGAATAGGTTGATAATTACCATCTTCATCAAGGTAGTAGACATCAACACGCTTACTAATCGGGTCGATAATCCAATATTCTTGGACACCGCCTGCTTGATATTGATAATATTTCTCGCCACGATCAATATGCCCTATAGCTGGCGAAATAATTTCGACCACTAGGTCGGCTACGCCGTCCAAATATTGATGTTTAATGCGGTCTTTATTGGCATTGAGGACAACTAGTAAAAATCAGGTTGACGCGCTGGTAAATTATCATTTAATTGCATTTGATAACCATCTTGATAAATCTTACCCGATTGTTTAACACCCAGAAAATAACCTAGCATAAATGCCAGAAACATTTGAATTGCTTGATGACGCTCATTATTAGACAATTTTCGGACGACCTTCCCAACATGCCATTCAACAGCTTGTCCCTCATAACGTTCTAAAAATGCCTCAAAGCTGACATCCTCTTCAATGACTTTTTGCTGATTAATTTGATTGAAGGTTGCATCAGTCATAATGAATCTCCATTATTGCTTTATCACAGTTTACCATGAATGCCTGTGTAATCGCGCAGGTAGAGGAAATCATGCCCGAGTGTGCGTTTGCTGACTTTGGCAATATTGGGCATGGTGCGTTTATAGTGATTGCGTTTGACACGTTCCCACACCTTGCTAACGAAGGCTTCATCAAAACCACTAGCTTCGGCAGCTTCGGCAACGGTATAGCGTTCATCGACTAAGAGATATAGCACAACATCGGCATCATCATAGCTAAAACCGAGTTCTTTCTCGTCAGTTTGACCTTCCCATAAATCTGCACTAGGAGGTTTATCCACAATTGGCGATGGCACACCGACTGCGCGTGAGAGTTGGCGCACTTGATATTTGAATAGGTCAGCTATCGGGTGCATGGCAACACCACTATCACCATAGATGGTACTATAACCTAGCAAAAATTCTGTTTTATTGCTTGTTCCCATCACCAATCCGCCCCATGATACCGATTGGTCGTAGAGGATAATCATGCGTTGGCGTGCCATGATATTGCCCGCCCTTAGATTGGTCATATCAGGGAATTGGTCAATGAGGGGTTGTACCATCGGCGTAATCGGTACAGTGATACTCGGTAAGCCTAAATCTTCAATGACGAGTTCCGCATCTGACAAGCTCTCAGGGCTGGATGTTTCATAAGGCATCCGCACAACGAGGACATTTTCAGCACCAAGTGCTTTTGCTGATAAGTATGCTGATAATGCCGAATCAATACCTCCCGATAAGCCCATGACAGCCTTAGACATACCTGTTTTAGCAATTTCATCACGGATGAAGCCCGTCAAGATACGTTCAGCAAGGTCAGTATTAATGTTCAAACGGTCAAGAATAGGATTACGTTGCGTTGTCATCATTGATTACCCCTCTCAGGATTATTTTAATGAGCGGTTGAGATACACTTTTAGCCCATGATGTAAAATTGGAATCTGCATCAAGCGCCAGCCTATTTGATACAAAAGACCGGGTGTGACGCGATAGTGCTTTTTCGGGATTGCACGCAATGATGCAACTACGACTTCATCGGATGACATCCATGCCAATTTTGGAACGCCACTTTCATCAAAGCCAGCCTGATCCCAAATTTCGGTATAGGTAAAGCCCGGACAGAGTGCTTGCACGACAATCCCAAATTCGGCAACTTCCATAGCGAGCGATTCACTAAATGATACTAAAAAGGCTTTGGTTGCATTATAAGTTGCGCTGGTTGGCATCGGGATTAAGCCCCCAATAGACGCAACATTGATGATTGCCCCGTTATGGGCTTGCTTCATCTGTGGGATGACGGCATACATCAGGCGAATACTCGCTTTTACGTGCAAGTCAATCATATCAAGATGCTTATCAAGCGCCGCATCCGCAAAATAGGATACATTGCCAAAGCCTGCATTATTGACTAAGAATGCAATATCATCTTGCGCTGCAATAACCGCTTCTACACGCGCAACATCTTCATCTATCGTAAGGTCAGCGACGATAATTTGCACGGTAACTGAGACTTCACCTGCCAATTGTTGCAAGCGGTCTTGCCGACGGGCAATCAAGATGAGATCATAGCCCATATTAGCAAGATGCTTGGCGAATGTCGCGCCGATACCACTTGATGCCCCTGTGATGAGTGCCTTAGCCATTAGCTATCTGCATTCGGCTCTAAGGGTTGATGGCTATAGCCGATAATTTGATGTGGATACTCTTCTTCCACTTCTAAATCGACCAAGAAATACGGATGCTCACCCATTTCAGTTTCGACAACAATGACCACACGATGTTCATGAGTTGCGACCACTTGCTTCACTTTCAAACGTCCAATTTTTTCGTGGGTCGTTGT
Source organism: Phototrophicaceae bacterium (assembly GCA_049680565.1). GTDB lineage: Bacteria > Chloroflexota > Anaerolineae > Aggregatilineales > Phototrophicaceae > JAUZRW01. The sequence continues at coordinate 23,234 of JBAUIA010000029.1, read as the reverse complement.
GAACATACTCAAGCGTCCTGCTGCGGGCTGATTTTCGAGCATGGCAGGGTTATAGCTATCCTTAATAAATTGCTCAAGTCGTTCAAAATTACCACTATTATAGATATGGGTCTGTGCGATAAAGCGCATCCCTGCTTGTGAGGCACGTAAAGCCAATTTATCAGTCGATTGTGGGGCTTGTTCTGGATTATCTGACATGATTATCCTTGAAATTGTTCTTTAATTGAATTGATACGATTACGATTGATTCCACCATCGCCCATGCCTAAACGTGATGCTGAACGCACTTGGATCATGCTATTCTCTGCATCAATATAAAATTCAGTATCATCAGGGAAATTGAAAGCCAGTGACCGAAACACCGCATGAATATAGGTATCGTCGTTAGTGATGATTTCGCTACGCGGCATTGCATTGATGATGCGTATCAATTCTGTATGTGCTTCTTCCACTGAGCCTGAAAATGGAATAGGAGCAATATACGTTGTCGTATCAGTAGGATCGGTTGAGGAGACACAATTGGTAACAGGTGTTGTTTGAGGGCAGCGTTTGAAACGATCTTCAGCAGCACGCCAACCCATATTATCAGGCATCGTGCCAAACATCGGTACAAAGACAAATCGTCCCAGTAAAAACCCTACGATAGCCAATCCAAAAACGATTCCAAAGAGCATAGTTATTTTCTTTCTCATAGATGTCTATTAATCCAAGCGTTCTGATAAAATGCGGGTGAGTTCGCGTTTGACCAAACCGGGGCGTTCATCCCGCAAGAGTGGTAAACGCGCACGGGTACGATGTAGCTGGTTCATATCAATTTCTTGTACAATTAAGCCTTCATCAAAGTACAAACCATGTGTGACAAATTCGCCGTTGGGGTCAACAATGGATGAGCCACCCCAGAAAACTTTGCCATCTTCATAACCGACACGGTTACAATGCACGATATAGCTGGTAAACATGCTGCCATAGGCTTGATTAACCAGTTCGACCCAGCGTGATCCTTCTAAGCGTGCTTGATCGTCTAAACCACGTCCGGGGCTAGCACTATTGAAAATGAGAATGTCTGCACCATCCATCCATAAGAGATACGCAGGCGACATATGCCAGAAATCCTCGCAGATAAGCATCCCAATGCGCCCGAAGCGTGTATCAAACGCACGGACAGCATTGCCTTGTGCGAAATAACGCGATTCATCAAACATGGCATAGGTTGGCAAGTACAATTTATGATGCACATGCAGCACCTCACCGCCTGATAGATAAGCATCCGCAATGTAAAAACGGTTGCGGTCATCTTCATGCACAAAACCTACCACAATATCAATATCTTGGCTTTGATCGAGCAAGGTTTTAAAAATAGGATTATCCGCCGTTGGACTGAGCGCAACTTCGGGTACAAGGTCTTGTACTTGATACCCTGTGAGCGATAGTTCAGGAAAGACGACAATATCCACGCCTTGTGCTTTGGCACGCGCAATATAATCGAGGTGTACCTCTAAATTTGTGCGGACATCCCCTAATTTGGGGTACATCTGCGCTAGACCTATCGTGACGCGCATAGTCGCTCCTTTTTATCACACCCTCTCCCTAAATCCCTCTCCCATCAAAGGTGAGGGACATATAATAAGCTAGTGTCACTTATCATACTGGAAAGCGATTAGATTATGTTATGAACTCTATGTGTAGTGTAAAGCAAAACAGCCCCGATGTTGATAGCTATCGTAGACTGTTCATGAAGTATTCAGGATTTGCAGAGATATGCCAAGGAATATTTATAAATAAATAATAGCCTTGTACATTCTACTGTGATACACTTGTTCTAAAATTGAAGTTAAGGCAAAAGCCTGTTTTAATAAGTTTGCAGCGTTGGCAGTAATTGAGGATCAAAATAGTTGGGCAGCTAATTAAAGGAGGATCACATAATTTGAAATATATATCAAAATGCAAATCTCAGAATTGTAGTGCCACAAATCCAAGAGTAGTTGGAGAGAATTTTGAGGATTTTCCACAAGATGTTCAAGATAAATTAAATGAAATGGACTTGAAAAGTCAAAATTTCAGACGTTGCACTTATTGTGGCAACATATGGTATGAATACTGGTCTGATGTAACACAAAGATCAGAATCAAAAATGATCGGAGTCAAGCCCATTACTGGCGAAATGATCTGGCAAATCCTTAAGTAGATTCACAAATAATTTTCTTGGATGCTGACGAGGTGATGCAGTTCATGCCCTGCTATATGATAGACCAACGCACGGACGCTCACAGGATGATTATTGGCGGTAATCGTCCGCATGAAAGCATCATCTGGCAAATGCTTAAATAGCGTGATTGTTGCCATCCGCAGCGCATGATATTCCTCAAAGATGCTTTCTAGGGAGCGGTCATTGGCTTGGGATGGCACAATATAATCATCTTGTTCAAATCCCGGTAAGGTGTTTGGTCAGCACGGGCAGCCCGCAAAGCACGATAGGCGAAAATGCGTTCATCATCCATGATATGCACCAGAATTTCTTTGATTGTCCATTCCCCGTCTTGATGTGGTGTTGTGAGTTGCGCTTCGCTTAATGGCATGATGGCTGCTTTGACACGCTCAAAATTATCCACCAGATGTTGCAAGACTAAGCCATCATCAGGCACTAATTTAATATACATGATGGTATAGGGATCGTATTCACCTTCTAGTGGTTTTTGGATATGGCGCATGATGGATTGTCCTTTTCATAAGCGTCTAAAGTAAGAAAAAGGATATGATTATAGGTGTAATCATATCCCATTTAGGAGAGAGAATTTACTGACATTCTCAGGAGATGGCTTTGGTATTCCCTGCTAAGATCATCCGAACGGTTTCTTCAATTTGGTAATCGGATGAATCTTCTGGCATAACGATGACAGGATTGCCACCATTCATATCCCAGCGCCCAACCACATCGGATAAGACGATAATCGGTGGATGGTTGATGGTGCGTAAGTGGAAGAAGGTATCTTCGGCGCGTAACATATCACTAGCAGCATCAAGGACAATCACATCAGGATAAGAGAAAATGACCTGTGCGAGTGCATCGCGGAATGTGGGTGATCCGAATACGATGAGATCACTATTGTTTGCCATTGCTTTTGAGCGATGGTCGTCGGTTACGAATACAATTAGTGGTTGGTTCTTCATGGGTCTATCTCCCTTTGTTTTGACGTTACATAATCAATGATATGATATATTGGGTGGCGAAATCCATCGGATTATTGCGGTGTTTTTGCTCATATTCTTTGCAATCGAAGGTATTTTCAGATGAATACTTTAAAATCGAATTTAGACACAACCGACTGGGCGATTTTACGAGAATTACAGACTGATGCGCGTTTATCGTATGCAGAAATTGGGCGACGTGTCGGCTTATCCTCGCCTGCGGTGCAAGAGCGCATACGCCGCCTCGAAGATCGCGGTATCATTGAAGGCTATCATGCAAAAGTGAACTTAGAGCAACTTGGCTTGCCTCTGATGGGCGTTATCCGTGTGGCGAATGTTTTGGATTTTGATAGTAAGCAAAAAGTGATTGATATTTTTCAAAACTTGCCAGAAGTCACAGCATGTTATCAGTTAACAGGTGAAGACGAATTTGTGATTCATATTCATGCGCAATCTATTGCTCATATGTCCAAAATAAAAATGAACTTTGCACCCTACACACGCCTTATCACCAGCATTGTTATCAAACAACCGATTGATGGGCGTGTAATTTCACTCGAAACTTTTCCTTACTTATCTGAGGAATCCGAATGAAGCAACCACAACTTGATGAGACTGATTGGGCAATTTTACGAGAATTACAAGAGGATGCGCGTTTATCGTATGCAGAAATTGGACGGCGTGTCGGCTTATCATCACCAGCAGTGCAAGAACGTACTCGGCGCTTAGAAGATGTGGGCATTATTAAGGGCTATCATGCTGATATTGACCCCACAAAAATTGGCTTCCCTATTATTGCTCATAGTCGTTTACGGCAGGTTAATGGACGAGATCGCGCAAAAGTTATTGAACTCATTGAAACGATTCATGAGATTGTTCATTGTATTGATATTACGGGCGAAGATGGTTTCGTATTGACGATTATTGCCAGTTCTCATGCTCATCTTGACCATATTTTGATGCAATTTGTGCCGTATGGACAAACAATCACAGGGATTCTGATGAAAACCTTTGTTGAGAATCGTATCATTGATAAGCAATTTCTCGATTTTGATGAAGGAAACTATAACGCCAATCAATAATTATGAAGTTCTTGTCAGATTGATTGACGCTCATAAGTTATTTTGATTATAGTTATAATAACCCATATTATCGGTTAAGTGGGTTATTTGCAACTATTCTTAAAAAAGGAGCGTTTTTATTATGAGTGTACCCACCCAAACAACATCATCAGTGACAGTCAGCCAAACGATTAACGCTAGCCCTGCACGGCTTTATGCAGCCTTCACCTCGCGTGATGAAATCAATAATTGGTTTTGTAATAATAGTTTCGTCCAAGCCCAAGAAAATGGGCATTACCTCTTTATTTGGACACCAGAAAACTATAGTGCCACGGGTCAATTTAAGGAACTTGTTGAAAATGAAAAACTTGTCCTAACGTGGCGTAGCACATGGGAGGGCAATGAATCAGATTATGCTGAAAAATTAACCATCACTTTTGAAGGCGATGATGATGAAACAACTGTTACTTTCCATCATGAAGGGATGCCAGAAGACGGCACAGCAGCCTATGATGCACAATGGACACAACGCCTGAATGACTTACAACTCTATGTTGAAACAGGTGGATTACCCAACATCATGAATCGTGTCATCATTGGGATTTACCCCGGCACACTTGATGAAGAAACCGCCGAAGCAGTTGGCTTAGAATCGGGTGTATATGCGCGTGTGACTAATCTTGTGCCTGATTTAGGTGCAGAAAAAGCAGGTATTCAAATTGGCGATATTATCACGCATATGAACGGACAAAAAGTGTCATCCAATCTCAATATGAATCAAGCTGTTGCAGGTAAAAAAGCAGGAGATGAGGTTGAGGTTACATTGGTGCGTGATGGCGAAACAATGACTCTCAGCATGCCCTTATCAGCCTATCCAACACCTGACCTCCCAGAAAATCATTCAGGATTAGCCGATAGAGTTGAAGCGCAGTATGACGATCTAATGAAGCAGATTTCAGATTTATTTGATACCAGTGAAGTAGCCACCAGTACCGCCCCTGCCGAGGGTGAATGGAGTGCGAAAATGACACTCGCACATCTCATCTATAGTGAACGGCGGATACCAGAAGATACAGGTGGACGTATCACTGGAAGACAACCTCAACATTGGTCAGGAAATGACGACACCCGTTTAAGTGCTTTAATAGATGCCAATCCAACTAACGCAGAAATGATTGAGTCATTACGTCGAGCGCAACAAGAAACACTGGCTATGTGGCGTAATTTCCCAGCAGAAGCCGACGCTGCAAACGCGCATCATCTATGGGGTGACACCTTTGGTATTCAAGGCTGGATTCAACATTCATACAGCCATCTTCCACAAATACAAGCAGCCATCGAAGCAGCACAAGATTAAAAAGGGTTTAGTGTAAAAGCGCTGTTTATGTAAGGGTTCAGTACATCGAACTCTTACATTATTTCTATATTAGAGGCTGTTCGATTTATCATAGATAAACCAATGATTGCAAAGAATCCGATAACAACATCCAAAATTTGCCCTGCTCTTAATCCACTAAACATGAGCGAGTAATCGCCTCGTAAAAATCCAATACTAAATGATAAGATTGCAATAGCGATTAGCATCAACCAAAAACGTGTTCGGATGAGGCTTGCTTGCCAATAAAGTAGGATTGCAATTATCAATAATATGAGCGATGCACCCATCCCTAATGCTTGTGTTGCAAAACGAGGCATCACTAAGCGATATATATCAGGCGCAAGCCATGTCAGCCATTGCGGATAATCTGCCATACGGTCAATAGATTGTCCATAGGCGCAACCAGCCGTAGCACAGGCATACCAACTGGCAAAACTCATCAATGGTAAGATAAGCACAGCAGGTTTGAGTATGTCAGTAAATGGAATCCCTCGAAAATGTGCAACGATGCTACCAAAAATCAGTGCGCCAATGATAGCCGCTTGCCCATTCAAGCCCCCTTCACGCCATAATTGCCATATGAGTGTCACATTCTCACTAAAAAATACCCAATTCAAGGCAACATGCACGATCCGCCCGAGCAAGATAGCGCCGATTAATCCTGCAAGGCAACCATCCAAAACAGCCCCTCGTTTTTGAGCAGGTGCTTGCCATAGCATCCAACTAAAACTTATGATAAGTGCTAAACTCATGATGAGGGTATAGCTTTGCCATTGCTGGTCAAAGATGATGGCATATTGATTGAACATGATGTGCTGTTCCTATGATAGGTTTATCGGCACATGATACACAGCAAACGCACACGGACATAGTGAGTATTTTTGGCGTAGGTCAGTGGGTGATTGTATACAAAATTTGCCTATTCTTACTCACAAACAATGATTTTCAGCATATAATGTAAATTGAAACACGCTATCACACCTTAAAATTTTGGATATGTCATCATGACAATAAATTAGCTTATGTTTCCTGATAATTACACACGCATTGCATCGTGGCTAGAAGATGATTTGGTTGAATTGCCTCCGAGCGAGACAGACGAGTACGAATTTAAAAGTAGTCTTATTCGTCATAGCGCCCAGTATCGCAATGAACTCAGCAATAAATTGACTAAGACAGCGTCTGCTTTCTGGAATACAGGTGGTGGGATTCTCATTGTTGGTGTCGGTGATGATGGCATCGTCGATGGGGGCATTCCTAGGACGATGGGCAGCCAAAAATTACGCGATTGGGTCGATATTATTCTCAATGCTGTATCGCCGAGTGGTCCTTATATTGTACGGACGATCAAACGCGAGACAGATAGCAGCAAAATTGATCCTGATATGGTGGTTTTGGTCATTGGTTTCGGTGAAAGTTATGATCTACCACACATGGCACCTGATAATCGCTATTATGTGAGGGCTGGCGCACATTCCAACCCTGCGAATCATTATCTGGTAGAAGCCCTACGCGCCCGTCGTGGGTTGGAACGTCCGATGTTGCGTGCCTTATTGCGTGAAAATCCTCAAAAAGCTGGGGTGGTTGAACTCACGATAGTGACGATTAATGATTTACCCGCCCTCAATATCTTGATTGACTTTGACCCTGTGCCGACACATTTAGCCGAGCAAATGCTAGACCGTCTCCCATTGACTGTACCATTGATTGACCGTAATAATCCATTTCGGATGGATATTGCGAGTATTCATCGCTTGGAGTATTGGTTGGGCGATTCACCTTTTCATGTCTTATTGCAGTATGAAGGGGTTCGAGCGACACAATTCAAAGGCACACAATTACTGGATCATCTACGGAGTTTAGGTCCATCGGAAATTCGCCTGAGCAATGGGGGGTCTACCGATAAAACCTTGAAGAAAATCAGCAAGCAGTTGGCACGCCTCAATGAATCCATTGGCACATTAACACAGATTTACAAACCATCAGATGACGCGATAGATGAAATGTAAATGAGCGATGTTACTTGCGATCAAATTTGTACATTCACTAATTATCATTTATATGATGCTGTGCTTATATAGCATCTGGCACTATGCGATCACTGGAATACCCCATCCATTTGTGCCTTGGGCAATTGCATCGGTGATTGGCGAAGCAATTGTGTTCATCATTTATGGATGGGAGTGCCCCTTAACACGATGGGCGATTCAACTCGGTGATGATACAGGTGCGGATTTTCTGAGTGAACTTCTCTATTTAGAGCAGGTCGAATTCACAAGCAATTATGCTATTTTTTGCATCTTGGGGATCATGCTCGCAGGTCGGCGCTTTATCATTCAGAATACAAATCAACAGAAAGATAACTATAGACCATATGACAATCAGAACGCTTAATTTTACTAATGATGCCCTTGTACAACGGGCGCTTACGATTCAAAAGCTGGCGTATCGTATTGAAGCTGATCTGATTGGTTTTGATGGGATTCCACAATTGCATCAAACGATTCAAGATTTACGCACTAGTGAAGAAACCTTCATCGGCTATTTCGTGGATGAGGTCTTAGCTGGCATGCTTTCCTATTCAATTGATGAGCATATTTTAGATATTGGGCGATTAGTTATTCATCCCGATTATTTTCGGCGTGGGATTGCTCGGCAATTGGTGGATTATGCGCTAGCAATACCTGATATCAAGTGTTGGGAAGTCGCAACAGGGGCTAGCAATCATCCTGCACGGCGCTTATATGAAGGTCTTGGTTTTGACTTGATCGAAGAAATCAGCTTGTCTGTGGGGGTCACGATTGCTCGTTATGCAAAAGAGTGATGAACAGATTAACCTTTGCCCTTTCCGCAGGATAGCAGTTACTTTATGATGGTTTGATATTGCCAAATTATCCTAAAAAGCCTATGACACCTCAAGACCGCGATACCCTACTCCATTATATTAATAGTGACGATGTCCAAGAACGCCGACAAGCAGCTATCGAACTTGGGCGAATGCAAGATGAAACCATCCTCGAAGCCTTATTAGAGGCAATTCATGATACGGATGCAACCGTTCGGGCAAATGCTGCCAGTGGCTTGGGATTGAACCAAGCAGAAAAAGCTGTGACACCCTTGATTGATTTGTTGCGTGATACCGATGACCTCGTGCGCGAACGGGCTGCAACGGCGCTCGCGCAAATTGGCGATAGTCGCGCAATCCCTGCCCTGATTGATGCGATTGATGATAGTGGCACATGGGCGCGTAATCGCTTGATTTACGTCTTAGGGGCAAGCAAAGCAGCAGAAGCCGTTGAACCGCTCATTGTGCAACTCGATCATGATGATTTTTCGACACAAGGTGTTGCAGCATGGGCGCTGGGCGCAATTGGTGATACACGCGCATTAAGCCCACTGAGGGATTTACTAAAGCGCAATGCTGCGAGTGTGCGCGGTAATGCTGCGTATGCACTCGGTGAATTGGGACAGGTTGAAACTGTGTCACTGTTGCTCGATTTACTCAATGATAAATCGGCAGAAGTACGCGGTAAAACAGCGTGGGCGCTCGGCAATCTGAGTGAGCAAACAGGTAATACAGATATGGTTGAGCCTCTTATTGCTTTGTTAGACGATTATGCTGAAATTTCCAATGAGTCCGCGCATCTTTTTGTGTGCCAATATGCTGCCGAAGCCTTAACACAGATTCATACACCGCAAGCCTTAGCAGCCGTCGAATCATGGCGACCCACAGCCCGTGAAAAATTGCTTCCGCGTCGTATCGCAGATTTAATCCGTGCCTTGCAACACAAAGACCTCGAAACCCGTGATCGTGTTCAGCAACAACTTTTAGAAATTGGCGCGCCTGCTATCCAGCCCTTAATTCATGCGCTCAACAAAGAAGAAAATATCCGTATACGGCAAGGCGCAGCCCAAGCACTCGGTGCATTAGAAGCCCCTAGTGCCGCAACATCATTAGCCTTAGCACTGGCTGACCCTGATGTGGGTGTTTGGTCACAAGCCGTAGCTGCACTCGCCAAAATCGGCAATACAAAACCATTACGTCCTGCACTGAATAGTAAAAAAGAACGGGTACGCTATGGTGCAGCGATTGCCCTTTGGCGCATTCAAAAAGAAGAAAAAGCCTTCCATACCCTTCTCGCTGCGGTACAACATGAGGATGTTGTCATTCGTGGGAGTGCGATCACATCATTATGGATGCAAGCTGATAATCGCGCCGTTGCTACATTGCAAATTCAACTCCAAAAAGAGGACATCGGCAGCATGATGGCACGCTATATCTTGCAAGCCCTTGATACTATTGGCGGTGCGATGGCAACAGCAACGATTGCGAATTATTTAGCAGACCATCGTGATACAATGAAGTAATCAAGTGATGGAGGTCTACTCATGGTTGCGATGCCAGATGAACAAAATCCAATACGAATGACAGAAGTTGAGTATCTCGCATTTGAGCGAGCAAGTAAGATTAAGCATGAGTTCATCAATGGTGATGTGTATGCGATGGCAGGGGCAAGTTGGGAACATAATCAAATATTTACGGCAACTATTGCCTCACTTTTCGCACAATTAAGGGGGCAACCTTGTACAGCCAATCCAAGTGACCAACGCATCAAAGTGATGGAAATGAATTTCATGGCATATCCTGATATAAGCGTTATTTGTGGTGAACCTATTTTCGCTGGTAATGAATATGACACAATCATCAATGCAAGCGTTATCATCGAGATTTTATCAGCATCTACTGAAGGTTATGATCGCGGTGTGAAGTTTCAAAATTATCGTAATATGCTAACTTTGCAAGAATACATCCTCATCTCACAAGATAAACCCCGTATTGAAGGATATACACGGCAAGATAATGGTAAATGGTTGCTGACTGATACCATTGGATTAGAGTCCATTCATCAGATTGCTGCAATTAATTGCCAATTAGCATTAACTGATGTCTACGAGAAGATCACATTCAAAACTGATTAGAATATAGGATTCTCTGCTTGCTCTTTAGAACATTATTTCGTATAATTAGAACAAATGTTTTTAGGAGATAATCACAATGAATGCAGTCAATGAATTACGTGATATGATTGCCTTAGATGTTAAAGCTGGTTACGATACGCGCGAACAAATTATCAATAATGCGATTGATTTATTGATGGGTGAGTATCATCCTGATTGGTTAGAAGAACAAGCCACGCAATTAACCGATAAAGCCTTACAAGACCATTTTGACGATCAGCAATTGTGGAAACATGATACCGATTGCGACAAACTTGATGAGGCTTTTGCAGAATTAGATCGGCATGGAATTGTGGCGCGTCAACATTTTACCTGTTGCCAAACCTGCGGACACAGCGAGATCAACCAACAGATTAAAGAAACGGCTATTCATCGCCCTGTCTATGGTTATGTCTTTTTTCATTGGCAAGATACCGAAAGTGCGGTACGGAGTGAGTATCTCTATTTGGCGTATGGCGCTGTGAATGGTAAAGAAGATGAATCGCTCAATATTGCCGCCAATGTGGTCGCTGCATTAGAACGCGCTGGCTTAGAAGTCGATTGGAATGGCACAGTACAACGGCGAATTTGCATCAAAAATATTGCTTGGCAGCGTCGGCGTGTGATGGAAGACCTTAAATTGGCATAGTTGGATGACGAATTATCAGCCATGACACGCTATACTACGACAGAATAGTTTTAGCTGATAAAAGGCATCCTTAAATGAAACCTGAAACACAAGCTATCCATGCTGGGTATCAGATTGACCCAGCAACAGGCGCACTCGCACAACCGATTCATCTATCAACAACTTTTGAACGCGATGAAGATGGCGAATTTGCGCGTGGTTACAAGTATATCCGCGATGGTAATCCCAATCGCTTAGAACTCGAAGAACGCCTCACAACCTTAGAAGGTGGTCACGCTTGTGCGATGTTCTCATCGGGTTCTACTGCGATGCTATCGCTCCTACAAGCGCTCAAAACAGGCGACCATGTAATTGCCCCTGCCGATATGTATTTTGGCATCCAAGTCATCCTCAAAGAGATTATGCAGCCTTGGGGCTTAGAAACAACCTTTGTCGATATGTCCCAGCCTGATGCTGTGGCAGCAGCCATTACCGATAAAACGCGCATGATTATCGCTGAAACGCCATCCAACCCGATGATGACCCTCACCGATATTGCTGCCATTGCCGATATTGCACAAGCACACAATCTCATATTTGTGGTGGATAACACGATTGGCACATCTATTTTCCAGTCACCCTTTGAACTTGGTGCGGATATTGTGGTGCATTCCACTACAAAATTTATTAGTGGGCATAGTGATGTTTTAGGCGGTGCGCTCATCACCCGTGAACAAACTGATTTTTTCGAGCATGTCTATCGGATTCAGCGCATTGGCGGGGCAACGGCTGATCCATATAGTTGTTGGTTGACCTTACGCGGTATCATGACAATGCCTGTACGAGTGCGCGCGATGAATGAAAATAGTTATGTGGTTGCTGAATATTTAGAAAATCATCCACAGATTGAACGTGTTCTCCATCCTGCTTTAGCATCGCACCCCCAACATGATTTGTTCAAAAAGCAGATGCGCGGTGCAACGGGCTTATTTTCGTTTCAGGTGATTGGCGATGCACAGAATGCGATTAATTTCACCAATCATCTAAAGATTATCAAGCGTGTGACGAGTTTTGGTGGTGTGCGTAGTAAGATTGAACATCGCGCCTCAATCGAAGAAGGCACAAGCACGCCTCAAAATTTATTGCGGATTTCAATTGGTCTAGAACATCCTGATGACCTGATTGAGGACATCGAACAAGCCTTAGCCAGTGTAAAATAATTTATAAATGCCTTATAAGGGTTCGTTATAACGCATCCTCACAAAAGCCATCTACACAAAAAAGGTTATAAGATGAGATTACAGCAACAAATTGAATTTTTGAAAGAAATTGACACGCTGAAAAGCGTGCTTCGTCAGACCCATATTGCTGATGAATCGCGCCGAGAAAACACGGCTGAACACAGTTGGCATATTGCGATGGCAGCTATCACTTTATCCGAATATGCCGATGAACCAGTGGACATCTTGCGCGTGCTAAAAATGTTGCTGGTGCATGATATTGTCGAAATTGATGCTGGAGATACCTTCGCATTTGATGAAACTGGTTATGAAGATAAATTTGAGCGCGAAACCAGAGCAGCAAACCGTATCTTTGGTATTTTACCCGATGAACAACGCTCAGAATTTATGACAATTTGGCAAGAATTTGAAGCTGCGGAAAGCAATGATGCCCTGTTTGCTAATGCAATTGATCGTCTGATGCCATTTTTACATAATATCTGGTCAGATGGACGCTCTAGTTGGGAACGTCACGCACCACGCTTTGAGCAAGTGTATCAACGTAATGCAACAGGCGCTGGCAAAGTATCTCAAGTATTGTGGGTGTATATTCAAGGCTTGATCGATAAAGCGGTTGCTGATGGTTGGTTAGCTGCACCCAAAAATTAAACGTAAGGGCGAATTAGCGATTCGCCCCTACAACACGATAACAATTATTCTGATATTGGCGTGCGGAAAATAGTGCTACTAATCGTTTCGCCTGTCGTGCAATTAAAAATCAATGAAGCGCTACTCGTTAGCAAAGCCCCTTCTGCATCAGACTCATACACTTGTAATTCTAACACCAATGCCGTTTCAGCCTCAACATCATAAGCAGGTGGATAAAATCCCCAGTCGACTTCGCCATCATTATTTTCACCGGGAGTATCATCATCTGCTAGAACGTTGCCCTGTGAATCCAGCAAGCGAAATTCGATATGATTTTCGGTGGTCATTTCATCTTGTATAGCGGTGAAGCCCAACAAATTGGTATAGCTTTCGTCATTAGAACACGCATCTGCTGAACCCGATAAAAGCTCTATCGAAGGCAAGCCATCGGTTAATTGCGGTGTCGGAGTTGGCGCGAAAGTCGGGAAAGCTGTCGGAGTCAGGATAACAAATTCAGTTGCTTCACTATCCACCGAGGATGACTCGGCTGTTGTACAAGCAGCCAAAAACACTATGAGACTTATCACAATAACTATTATTTTTTGAGACATATTAGTCCTTTATGAAATTATAGTCTCATTATACCTTGCTTTGCTTTAATAACTTGTAAATCTGTTTACAACTGCATAAATGCTTTCAGTTCATTGACAAAATCGTAAAGTCATCGTATATTACGTTTAACGATATATCGTCAGACGTAATATTAAATCAAAGAGGTGATTATGAGTGTACCCGATTTTGGAAGATTTTCTGACCCTGCTCTGCTCATTTTGACCAGCCTTGCAGGAGGTCAAAAACATGGCTATAGCATGATGGAGGATATAGAAGCCATTTCAGGGATTAAACTCGGTCCCGGCACATTGTATGGTGCGTTATCACGCCTAGATGAGCATGGTTTCATAGATGTTATCGAAACAGAAGATCGGCGTAAGCCTTATCAATTAACGGCTAAGGGACTTAAAACCCTCGAAGAAACACTCGAAAAGATGCAACACTTCACACAGACAGGTTTGCAACGCATTGAGGAAGGCTCTTAATGATGTGGCTTAATCTATTAATGCAGATGTATCCGCGTGAATGGCGTGCGCGTTATGAAGATGAATTTCGGGCAATGCTGGCATGTTATGAGCCATCGTTATCGGATTGGTTGGATATGGCATTTACAGCGCTTGAAACACGGATAGGTTATACAGGGAGACAGTTTATGAAAGATTTACTCAATCGGCTGACAGGTTTGATTTCATTGGTATCCGCAGTAGGACTTGGATCCGTATTTTTCATCACGGATGAAAATATGGCTGAATTCATGCTGGTTATATCGCCTATTTTGAGTATCTTACTCATTCCAGCGATGCACCGTATCTTAAAAGTACATCGCCCAAAAATGAGTTTTACAATCATGATGATAGGTACTGGTGCCTTAGCAATTTTCGTAACAGGATTTTTGATTGGTCGAAGCAGTGAGGACTCAGTCTTAATTGGCAGTTTAGGGCTTATCAGCTTGATATTGATCGGTATTTGGTTGATTGGTATCAATCTCTTGGCAATAAAGGCTGATGTTGTACCATCCGTATTAGGGATAATCGGTATCGTTGCAGGCATTAGCTGGATTATCGTGATGTCAACGACAATGTTAACGGCAATTAACGGCTTCCAACTCAGCGATACAGGCATCTTTAGTACCATATATGGGATGTCATTGATGGGTTTACTGAGTGGCTATTTCATTTGGGCAATCGGAACAGGTTTCTATTTTGCATCAGGACGCGTATCGCGTAAGTTGAAAATTGGATAATGTATGAAAAAGGACGAGGTATGCCTCGTCCCCTACAGTGCATCATTTTGATCTAATTTCTTAGACCAACAAGCGCATTAGATTTTCGATGCGGTCTTTGAAGGTCACTAAAAATTGTACGCCTTCTGCCCCATCGCTGATGCGGAGGTGTGTGGATATGCTTGCAAAGTGACACGCTTTTATTAAAAAACCGTCAAAATGACAAATGCACGATACAATCAACATCAATCCATTCAAATCAAGATAAAGTGATTTATGAACTCAGCGACACTTGAGATACAGGATTTACAAGTACATTATCTGACGGCTGGACAAGGTGAGCCTGTATTACTGGTGCATGGATGGCCCACATCCTCATATCTTTGGCGTGATATTATCCCTATCCTTGCTAAGACGCACTATGTTATTGCTCTTGACTTACCGGGATTTGGGCAATCTGATAAACCCACAGATATTGCCTACACTTATGACTTTTATGCCTCTATCTTCAGTGGGTTGTTGAAATATCTAAATATTACATCTTATAATCTCGTCGTTCATGACTTAGGTGGTCCTTTAGGATTGTATTGGGCGCTGGCATCGCCAAACAAGGTGCTACGGTTAGCGCTCTTGAATACCCTCATTTATCCAGATATTTCATGGGCAACGCGATTGTTTTTATGGTCGACTTATCTCCCTTATTTTAAGACAAGATTGGCAAGTCGAGGGGGTATCAAGGCAGCGATGCGCCTCGGTGTCGAAAATCAAGCACAATTAACGCGTGATACGATCAAAGTCTATCAAGAGGCATTTCAAAATGAGGATGACTTACGCGCTTTACTCAAGAGTGTGCAAGGTGTCAACACGCAGGGTTTGAAAGTGATAGCCGATAGATTATCAACCTTTCAAAATCCTGTGAGCCTCATTTATGGCGAGGATGATCGGATTCTTACTGACATCGCTCAAACCATGAACCGCCTCAAACGAGATATACCACATGCTCAAGTGAATCCGATACCCAATTGCGGTCATTTTCTTCAGGAAGATGACCCTCAACGTGTCGGTGAACTCCTCAGCACTTTTCTGAATACACCTACATAAACAAAAATGCCCACTCTCAGTTGAGTAGGCATTTCGTATTTCACATATGAAGCAGGTCTAAACCAACAAGCGCATTGGGTTTTCGATGAGGTCTTTGAAGTAGGCTAAGAATTGTGCGCCTTCTGCCCCATCACTGACACGGTGGTCAATGCTGAGGGAGACTTTCATGCGTGTGCCAATACCGATTGTGCCATCCTCTTTGACGACAGGTTCTCGGCGTGATGCACCAACCGCTAATGCGCCTGATTGTGGCGGATCAATGATCGATGAGAAAGATTCCACACCGAATGCCCCTAAGTTACTGACCAAGAATGTACCATCTTTGATGTATTCAGTCTTGATTTTGCCGTCGCGTGAATCAGCGAACATCTGCTTATGATATTCTGCCATCGCGCTCAAGCTAGTTTTATCGGCATCTTGTGATACCACATTGACCAAGCCGTTATCAGGCAATGCCACTGCAATCGCTACATTGATGCGTTTATGGCGCACGATCTTATCACCATAATAATGGCTATTGAGATTCGGGAATTGCTTGAGTGTGAGTGCCACTGCTTTAACGATCATATCATTGACGCTGATCTTAATGCCACTGGCTTCAAGTTGGGCATTGAGGTCTTTACGCAATTTAAGCAAGGCTTCAACATCGGTATCTACCAAGACATAAAAGTGTGGCGTTGTGTTAAAGCTGGTGATTGTGCCTTTAGCAATGGCTTTACGCATACGGCTGACATCTTCAATGACGACATCATCACCTTCTGGTAATTTACCATAGCTCTGATAGGCTGGCGCACCTGTTGCGGATGATGCAGCGCTGGATGCAGATGCACTCGCAGCAGGGGCTGCTTTCGCTTGGGATGGGTCAAAGTTTTCTACATCCGATTTTACGATGCGTCCACTGGGACCACTACCAGCGATATTCGCTAGATCAATGCCTTTGTCATCAGCAATTTTCTTAGCTAATGGTGAGGCTTTGATGCGACCATCTTCGGTACGGGCTGCTGCACCGTTGCTGCTAGCACTTGGCGCTGGTGCGCTTGCTGGTTCTGGTTCAGATTGTTGTGCAGGGGCTGCTTCGGCTGCTGCGTCATTGTTACTACTACTTGCAGACGCGCCAGCACTATCACCGATGCGGGCAATGACTGTCCCTTCGCCAACTTCGTCACCAATATCAATTAATGTTTCTGATAAGACACCATCGGCAGGTGCTTCCACCTCGACAGTTGCTTTATCAGCTTCAAATTCTGCAATAATATCGCCTGCTGAAACTGAATCGCCCACTTCTTTAAGCCAATTCAACAACAGACCATCCATTGTAAGGGTTACATCTGCCATGTTAGAGAATCTCCTTTACCGCCTTGATGACATCGGTGTGGTCAGGATAAGTTAATTCTTCGAGCGGTTTGCTGAATGGTACAGGGACATCGTGTTGGGTAACCCGTTTGATCGGAGCATCCATATAATCAAAACAATGTTCCTGAATTTGTGAGGCAACTTCACTACCAAAGCTATAGAATTGATGTGATTCTTCGACAATGACAGCGCGGTTGGTCTTACGGAAGCTCTCAAAAATTAACTCTGTATCCAATGGACGCAACCAACGCACATCCACGACTTCTGCTGAAATACCTTCTTTTTCTAGTTCTTTTGCAGCTTTGATGCACCATGAAACGGCACGACCATAGGCAATCAATGTGACATCGCTACCTTCGTGTTTGATTGCCCCTTTACCAATTGGCAAAGTGTAATCGGGATCATCTGGCACAGGACCGGGCATGCGATATAAACCGATACTCTCTGTAAAGAGAACGGGGTTATCATCACGAATTGCCGTTTTCAACATGCCGTACGCATCTGCGCTATCCGATGGTGAGCAGACATATAAACCGGGGAAATGTGCAAAAATAGGTTCTGGTGTATGGCTATGGGATGCAGTTGCTTGATCGCCCCAGCCTGTTGCTGCACGGAATACCACAGGACATTTAAATTCGCCATCAAAGAAATAGTGAACTTTCGCGGCATGGTTGATGATTGCATCTAAGGCTAAGAATGCAAAGTTGATCGTCATAAATTCAGCAACAGGGCGTAGACCTGCCATGGCTGCACCGACTGCAATGCCACCGATACCCATTTCTGCGATAGGGGTATCACGGACACGTTTTACGCCAAATTCTTCGACAAAACCGCGTGTCACTTTGTGCGTGCCTTGCCATTGCCCAACTTCTTCACCCATGATGAAAACATCGTCATCACGGCGCATTTCTTCTTGGAGCGCTAACCGTAGGGCTTCGCGCATTGGTAAGTTTTTATCTGCCATTCGCCCCTCCTAATCCGTATAGACGTTTGCGTACAAGTCTTCTAATGTGGTTGGGAATTCGCTATTTTCAGCAAATTCTACCGACTCGGCTACAATCGCCCGATTTTCTTCGACAATTTTATCTAAATCTGCTTCATCAACACTTTTATATTCATTAAGCAGATGCCGTCTGAGCAATTCAATGGGGTCTTTTTCTTGCTTCCATTGTTCGAGTTCCTCAGCTAAAAGTGAATCATATTGCTTATCTGATACACCATGCCCACGATAACGATAGGTAATTGCTTCCACGAGTGCTGACCCACCATTACGGCAATGTTCATAGGCTTTACCGAGGACATCATACATGGCAAAAACATCTTGCCCATCGACGCGCCCAAAGTCTTTAACCCCATAACCGATTGCGCGTTCATGCAGAATTGGATTCCCTGCGGAACGTTCAATTTCTGTACCCATGCCATAGCCATTATTTTCAATGAGCCAGATAACAGGTAAATCCCATAAACCAGCAAAATTTAAGGCTTCATGGAAGTAACCATTATTGGTTGCGCCATCCCCAACGTGGGATAAAACAACTGCGCCTGTATCATGATATTGAGCCTCTAAAGCAATCCCTGCTGCAAGCGGTAAATGACCACCAACAATAGCGTAACCACCCCAGAAATTATGCGCTTTCGATGCAAGGTGCATACTGCCGCCTTTGCCGCCACTGACCCCTGTCTTTTTACCAAACATTTCTGCCATGACAAGGTTGGGATCAACACCGACGATGAGGGCTTGTGCATGGTCACGGTAAGCTGTGATAATGTGATCGACACCTTTTGTCATATGCGCCATTGCACCCACTGCCACTGCCTCGTGCCCACTATAAAGATGTAGATAGACACCTGTAATACGTTTATCAAAATAAAGCTGATAACAGGTTTCTTCAAAATCCCGTATGAGGGTCATCTGACGATACCAATCAAGCAGCATATCCTTATTAGGTTTTGCCATTAATGTCTCCTAGCTAATAACTATATCCCACTCAAAGAATGGGTAATGTTAAATGAATCACATTGAGACTAGTTTACCGATTGTAAGCGATTAATTCAAACCGAAGATGGTATCTCTTAGTAGGAACACATATTAAGTGAGGCGATTAAATATAAAAGTAAGCGTATCTCCATCAGCAAACCTGTAGACTTCCTGTTTATCTGAAAGTATTAGCTTAGAAATCCCAATGCTTCAAGCAAAAATTCTAAGTATATTTTATTCACTCATAGAACAGATCATTTATGACCAATTTGCTATTTTTGCTAATTTTTGCTGTTATAATTTACTTAATAGTTAGCATCTGTTATTTTTCGTCGCAAATTAATTAAATTTAGATTTAATTAGCAAAAATATGTCACATAACAGCGCTATCTATAAAATTAATTCATACAGGGAGATTTTTTATGAATAGTCGTAATACATTCTTGCTGGGGCTAATTTTAGTCCTGCTCGGTAGCTGGATGGCATGGAATTTCCATACATCAGGTGGATCAGTGGATATTAAAGATGTCCGCTTCGTCGGTACAAATGGCACAGTCATGAGTGGCTTGCTGTATATACCAGAAGGCGTGAGTGCTGAAAATCCTGCACCGGGGATTTTAGCCATTCATGGCTATATCAACTCGCGTGAAACCCAAGCCCCTTACGCCATTGAATTTTCGCGTCGTGGCTATGTTGTCTTAGCACTCGACCAAACAGGACACGGGTACTCTGATGGACCTGCTTTTGCAAATGGCTTCGGCGGTCCTGATGGTCTGGCTTATTTAAGCACCTTAGATATTGTTGATCCCAATAATATCGGTCTTGAGGGGCATTCTATGGGTGGTTGGGCATCCTTAATTGCAGCAGGTGTTTATCCTGATCTCTATCAATCCATCAATGTACAAGGATCATCAACAGGGACATTTGGTGCGCCTGAAGGCACAACAGAATTTCCACGCAACTTTGCGCTCACATTCAGCACATGGGATGAATTCTCTGAATTGATGTGGGGTGCTGAAACAGGTACAGACATCGTTGATACCGAAAAACTTCAAAATGCCTTTGGTACAGATACAACTGTTGAAGTTGAGCAACTTTACGGCAGTATCGAAGAAGGCACAGCGCGTATTTTGTATCAACCTGTGACAACGCATCCGGGCGATCATCTGAACTCCGCAGCGATTGGGTCAGCTATGGAATGGATGCAACTGACACTTGAAGGTGGCAATGATCTTGACCCAATGAATCAAGTTTGGCAATGGAATGAAATCGGGCGTTTGATTGGTCTGTTGGGTATGGTAATAGCAATGATTGGCTTCGGTGGCTTGATGCTGAGTACCCCATACTTCAGTGAAATGGGACGCTTGCCAGCAGGTAAACCGATGAAAGGCAATATGGTTTGGCTTGCTTATATCTTAACAGCAGCGATTCCTGCACTGACATTTTTCTACTTCCAAGATACACTCACGATTAATCTTTTCCTCAGTGGTGAAGAGTCTTGGCTGGTAGCAGCACCAACAGCCCTATTCTCACAGAATATCACTACAGGCGTGATGGTTTGGGCATTGGGCAATGCGCTCATTACACTCGTTCTATTCCTTATTTGGCATTTCACCTCCAACAGTGATGCGAAACTTGCTGATTACGGAATGCCAATCGACCTCAATGCGATTTTAAAATCGATTGTGCTAGCGGTATCAGTTGTGGTATTTGGATACTTGTTGCTTGGCGCTGCGGATTTGATCTTCGGTATTGATTTCCGATTCTGGGTTGTGGCTGTCAAATTGATGAGTGGCTTGCACTTCCGTATCTTCGTAAGCTACTTGCCATTCTTCATCATCTTCTTCTTGATTTTGAGCATGGCATTGCATGGTCAATTACGCTTAGTCGTTGATGGCGGTGATGCACCGATGTGGCGTTCGATGCTAGCAAATGTTGGCTTGCTGGTTTCAGGGATTATTGTACTCTTGCTGATTCAATACATTCCATTATTAGCAGGTGGTCCATTACCTTTAGGGCAATCGCTCTTATCAATTGTTGGTTTCCAATTTGTAGGCTTACTAACAATTGTTGGTATTATCAGCACCTATTTCTTCCGCAAAACAGGGAGCATCTACACAGGCGCATTAGTTTGTGCGATGCTTATCACATGGATTATCGTCGTGGGACAAGCAACACATTTCCCATTCTGATAACAGAATAGATAGTTAAACAAAAAGAGACTATGCCATATCGGTATAGTCTCTTTTTGTTATTGATAGCAAATGAGGATCAGACCTTTGCTGCAATTTTGAGTTTAACGGGCGATGCAATCGGTAAAACGATTATCAAACTCAAGGCAACACACGCAGTCGCTGCTAAAAACATAGTGCTGATGCTAAACCAATCAATCAGATAGCCTATGAATAAGTATCCAATAATTGTTCCAATCCAACTGGCTGCACTAAAATAGGACATGGCTGTATCAAGCGATTCTTGTGGAACGAGGTCAGCAACATAAGCAAAGCCAACCACATTAGCGATACCAATCCCTGCAATTAACATCTCCGAAAGCCAAAAATGCCATAAGGGTTCAGCAATAGATAAAAGCGCCAAGCCCGGAATTGCAATCAGGAAGCACACCATAATCATATTTTTGCGCCCCAAGCGATCCGATAATGTACCCACAAGAAACGTCATCGGCAAGGATACTAAGCCACCAGCAATCAAAACGCCTGAAATAGCTGTGCCACTAAAATTGAGCGAATCCATCAATAAAGGTCGTCCCATAATCATCGCAGCTAAAGCAATGTAGCTGACAACTGCACCTGAAACGAGTAACCAAAATGATAATCCTGCTTGAAATTGCTTGCCTTGTTTGGCATTACCTGTTGATGGTTTGACTTTGACATCTTCTATCAAGAAACTCAGGACAAACTGTATGACAAAGGCAACCGAGATGATGGTGAATAAAGCAGCAAAGCCCCAACGGTCTACAATCCGTCCGCCACTGATACCAGCAATTAACCCCATTGCTGGCACGGATGCACTGATAATACCGAACACACGTCCACGCTCTGATTTATCCGCAAGAATACCTGCGATCACGCGTACCATTGTTGTTGCAACACCAATCGCAAACCATGCCAGACTAACTAAAAGCGTCAACTGCCAAAATTGCGTGGCATATTGAACCAGTAAAAACATAACGAATGCAATGACACTACTGATTTGGACGAGTAACATGCGCCGTTGAAATTTTTCTGCGAGCCATCCTCCACCAATTGTCCCGACGGTTAGCGCAAATGAGCCAATCGCAAAGAAAATTCCTGTTAAACCCGCTTCAACATTTGGAAAAGTCAAGGCGAAGATCGGCAAAAATGGCAAGACGGTCATTGCTGCTAAGAAGTTCATCGCATAAATGCCCGTTAAAATAGCAAGGTCTTTTGTTTTCATACGAACCTTTGATAATCCAGTCATAAAATGACCGTCATTGTAGCGGAGAAATATACTTAAATATGTAGCCGAGTTAAACGGAATAGAAATTCATAAATGATCATAATTGCACATGGACTAATCACATCCATAGAGGGCAATTTTTTAGGGATTACCCTCTTTTTTTGCTTGCGTTATGCAAACTTATTTGCCGAAGTTGCCATCAAGTGTCCAGCGTGTGATATACACCAGCAACACTGCGCCGATAACACCACTGAGGATTTGACCGAGTAGCCAAATATTAAGAATAAAGCCCATCCCGAACAGGCGTAAGATGAATGCGCCGACAATGCCACCCACGAGTCCGAGTGCGATATTACCAGCCACGCCGTAATCTTCTCCGCGAATCATATGCCCTGCGATATTGCCGATGAA
>JBAUIA010000028.1:0-19177 GCA_049680565.1 Phototrophicaceae bacterium | reverse complement strand
TGCTGCTGCACGGATCACAAATGGGGTGGCAATCAAGAGTGAATCTTCTGCTCCCATCAAGTTATCCAGCACAATCGATTGTGAAGCAGTGTACTTCAGCAAACCTTCGCGCCCGTTGCGCCGCCCTGTGCCGCTCATCTTTTGCCCGCCCGATGGTAAACTCGGTGTACCTGTGGCATATTGCGCTTTGTTGACACTGACATCGCCACTATTAATTTGGAGGGCTACTGCTTGGGCGTGTTTCAAATCATTGGAATACACTGATGCCGATAAGCCATATTCGCTATCATTTGCGAGTCGAATCGCTTCAGTTTCATCTTTGACTTTCATAATCGGCATCACAGGACCAAAAGTCTCATCACGCATAATATCCATCGAATGATCGACATCAACTAAGATAGTGGGTTCAAAGAATAAAGGACCCAGATCAGGACGTGGATTACCGCCGACGATAATTTTTGCACCTTTTTTGATGGCATCATCCAAATGGGCTTGTGTACGCTCTAATTCTGCACGATTGGTCATACTGCCGACGACAACATCAAAACCATCCTTTGCGCTGAGTTTGATTTTTGGCGCATAATGTTTAAGACGGTCAATGATGGCATCATAAATGCGTTCTTCCACATAGACACGCTCAATACTAATGCACATCTGACCACTATTTTCAAATGCACCTTGTATCAGACCGATTGCTGTTGCGTTCGGATCAGCATCATTGAGGACAATCGCAGGGTCTTTACCCCCTAATTCCAAGCTATAAGGAATCAAGCGCTCAACGGCGGTTTGACCGACTTTTTTACCTGTCGCGGTGCTGCCTGTAAATTGAATGTAATCGACAGTATTAACTAACGCGCTTCCTGTGCGTCCATCCCCTTGTACTACTTGAACAACATCACGCGGAATCCCTGCTTCGTGCATTAAATCAACACCCCATGCAGCAATCAGAGGCGTGATCTCGCTGGGTTTGAGAACAACAGTATTACCTGCAATCAATGCAGGGATCATATCCATGAAAGGAATGGCAAAGGGGTAATTCCAAGGCGAGATAATCCCTACCACACCATGTGGTTTATGAAAGACTTTTGCTTGTTGTATCACTGGAAAAATAGATTTACGACCTTCAGGCTTGAGGATACTAGCAGCATGATGAATAAAATATTGCCCGATGCTATCAACTGTCATAAATTCAATAAATGCACCACCATCACTCTTACCGTTTTCAAGGCGTAATAACTTGATGCCTTCCGCTTGCCGTTCCCAAATCAAATCAAGCCAGCGCCGTATAAAAAAAGTACGTTCATTGACCGTCAATTTGCCCCATGCCGTTTGTGCAAAACGCGCACGCTCAACAGCATCGGCAACATCATCTGCTGTTTGGACAATAATCGTATCAATTACGGTTTGCGTAACAGGATTAATCACGTCGATTGTATCGCGCTCAATGGATGCTGCTTGCGAACGATCCATAACTGCCATGTATCATGCTCCATTACAATCATAATTTTTCCGATAATAGTTAGATTATAGCGAAAGATGCTATTAATTGACAATATGTCTATTTATTTCTACCTCATCACTTTCTCAAATTGCTATCGTATAATGCAAGCATAACCGTCGTGTATGGATAGAAAGTGATAAGATGACTCAAGCAACATCGCAAAAGGGGCTGATGGCAAAGCTCGGCTTACCGCAAGCTGACCCGCCTTGGACAATCAGTGACACAATCATCGCATTGGTTGTATTACTCATTGGAACACTTATTATTGGTACAGGTATTACCGCTAGTATCGCAACAAGTACCACGAATCCTGATCCAATCTCCTTTGTGATGGGCTGGTTGATGGGACTTGTGGTAGTCTTTGTATTTGTTATGATTCGGTGGCGACGCACTAAAGAACAATTTGCTGCCTTACGCCTACAAAATGGACGGTGGCAACCCTTATTAGCGGTGATGGTTGGCTTAGGTGGGGCATTCACAGCTAGCGTGATTGTCGGCTTGCTCAGTGGTGATTTTTTAGTGCCATTGCATGTCTTAGGCATTGATGATAGCAATATCGGCTCAGTGGTCTTAGTGGGATTATTTGTCTTATTAGTACAACCGATTGCTGAAAGTCTGATCTTTTTTGGAATTGTTTTACCCCGTTTACGTGCGTCTTGGTCTCCTTGGGTGGGTTTATTAGCAAGCGTCGCGCTCTACGCAATCTATTATTATTTGGTGTTCGGAACACGTGGTACAGATAGTATTGCAATTTGGTACGGGGTCATTTATCCACTCATCGTTGGTGTAACTTTAGGAGCAGTCCGCATCTGGAGTCAATCCACATTATCGACAATTTTTGCATATATGGGTGTCGGCGCGAGTGTGTTGATTACCCTATTAGTGATCTAATGGGCAATGCTACAATCGTGCTAGCGATGTATTTTAAAGGGTAAAGCATATGATAAAACGATTATTAGGGCTGGTGACAACCGTCATCTTCATTACATTAGCAGTTTCAATTTTACAAGCACAAACGGATGCGACAGAACGACCTGCGATTATTTTTGTAAAACAAACGCCTGTTGATTATACCGTTGGCACAATCAGTGATATTTTTACCAATGTACAAGGAGCAGACCCTCGTAGCGCCCAACCTGTTGGTGGCGGTCTATTCCGTCTTGATCCTGATGGCACAGTGAGCAATCTGACAGCCGACTTCGGACAAGTTGCTGTCCGTGACCCAGAAATTAGCTTTGATGGGATACACGTTTTATTCTCGATGAAAATAGGTGCATTGGGCAAATGGCAAATCTACGAAATGGCAGTTGATGGCTCAGAAGTGCGCCAAATTACGGACAACAATGCCAATAATTGGGATGCTGCTTATCTATCCGATGGACGCTTGGTTTATCTATCGGATGCGCTTGATCTGATTGCACGCCGTAATGATAATTTACCAGCAGGACACCTCTCAGAAGGGCGTGTTCATATTATGAATGCTGATGGCAGCAATAGCCAAGCGATTAACTTTAACCCTAATGGCTCGTTTAATCCGATTTTGTCACAAAGTGGTCAAATTATCTTCACACAATGGGATTTACGAGATTTACGTGCACGTCCGACAGACCCAGCCGATGGCGTGTCGTATAGCCGTTTCCTATTATGGGAAATGATGAGTGATGGTAGCCGAGAAGGGCATCCGATTTTTGGGGCGCATTTGGTTGATGACTTCGGTGGTGGCTTTATGGAAGTGCGCGAATTACTCGATGGTAGTGGGGATATGCTAGCCACTTTCACTCAAGCACAATATACCTTCGGCGCAGGGGCAATTGTACGCTTTACACCACGCGGCGCACAAGATGCCCAATCGTTTGAATACCTCACCGATGATTCAGGTTATAGCGCAGGTAGAACCAACTTTGCAGGGCGCTATCGCTCACCTTATCCTATGCCTGATGGCTCTGTGATAGCCAGTTATGCCGATGGCACAGTCTATGATGGCTATGGCATACCTGATTTTGATCTGGTGATGCTCAATGAAGATGGCACACATACCGTTTTACACAGCGATCCTGATTTTTGGGATTGGCAAGCGGTGGCGGTTGTTGCACGAACAGCGCCACAAATGGTTGAACCCCTTGCCCTTGATGACAGCCTATCGTATGCGATTGTCAATACAATGGATGTCGAATTACGCAATCGTAATGCTGAAAATGTTGTAAATGGTGATTTCCAGCCGATGATCGAAACAGGGTCAGCAGCATTTGTGCGCTTATTCATCCTCACACGTCCACCAGCACCCTATGCAGGGGGTGATACTGCTGACCAAATCCCTAGTACACGTTTGCTTGGCACAGTACCCGTCGAAGCCGATGGTTCATTTGCTGCGATTGTCCCTGCGAGTGGCATGTTATTGTGGGATGTCGTAGATGCTGATGGCAACGTCCTCGTGACGGAGCGCACATGGCAAGAACTTGTCCCCGGCGAAATACGGACGTGTGGCGGTTGCCATACGCCTGATGAAGGGGGCGGACGCACCACCAATATTGCGCTCAATAATCCTGTCAATCTGACAACCGTTGATGTGGATACCGATGATAATGGCTTAGTCGATTTGCTCGAAAGCTATTACGAAATCACAGGGCAGCAATAGACATGATGTAGGTCACTATCTATACAGACTAATGCTAACCATCGCGTTTAGAAGATGGTTAGCTAATCCCATACAAGATTTGAATATTCTTTATACTGTTTTACAGGTGCTTTAATACTCATAGGCTATAATCAAGCATAAATTTAATCTATTAATAAGGCAACCTCATGACAAATCTTGTGCGTGGCATTATCGCAATCTGTGTAATTGCATTGTTAGGTCTTGGTGCATTTGCTTTCACCCAATTTAATACGCTTACGGAAACACAAAATAA
Organism: Phototrophicaceae bacterium; assembly: GCA_049680565.1. Classification (GTDB taxonomy): domain Bacteria; phylum Chloroflexota; class Anaerolineae; order Aggregatilineales; family Phototrophicaceae; genus JAUZRW01. The sequence continues at coordinate 14,767 of JBAUIA010000028.1, read as the reverse complement.
TCTTGCAGATGTTGAAACGGCTGGTACGGCGATTGCTGATACGCTCAATACAGCGAATGATAATATTGATGAATTAACAACCAATCTTGATGCTGCGAATGCTGAAATCACGCAAGTTATTGGTGAGCGTGACACTGCGAATGCCGAAATTACAGAAGTAAGCAGTAATCTTGATGCTGCTAATGCCGAAATTACCCAAGCTGTAAGTGACCTTGCGACAGCGAATGCTGAAATCACGCAAGCTGTAGACGCTGCAAATTCAAGTGCAACCCAAAGTGCTGATGATATGGCAACAGCTAATGCCGAACTCGATCAATTGGGATCATCACTGAATTTACTCAGCACACAAAATGCTAATGTTGTTGCATCCGCGACAGCCCAAACTATCCAAAGTGCCGATGATTTAGCGACTGCTAATGCTGAAATTACCCAAGCTGTAGAATCCGCAGCAGCAACCGCGACCCAAGCTGCTATTGAACTCGCTGATGCACAAGCGACCATCGCAGCATTAAATATCGCTGCCACCACATCGGCTGATTTCAGCGCAACCCAAGCATCCGATTTAGCAACGGCTCAAGCACCGTCACCGACACAAGTACCACCAACAGAGACAGAAGACGCTACGACCTCCGATGTGCAAGTTGCATCACTCAAAGATGGATTCGTATTATTTGAAGCGTCTGATTTTGATTTGTATGTCCCTGAAGATTTTATCGTCTATGATCTTCGTACCAATCAAGAAGAAGCCGTTGATGCCTTTAGTAAATTAGGCTTGGCTTATTCGGGTATCGAGTATATTGCAAGTTTAGGCGGACTCTATATTGTTACAGGTGCGAGTGATACACCCAATGCGGATGGCACATTGGATAACCTACTTATCACAAATGAAACATTACCGTTTTCTATGGAGATGGAAGCATACTTAGAAATGGGCGCACAACTTTTCCCTGCTGCATTAGAAATCATTGAACAATCAGTTATTAGTATTGATGGGGAAGATGTAGGCTTAATGCGAACACAAATAAATGATGGGCTTATTAGCATACAACAATTGATCTACGTTTATAATGTTGATGATGTCATTTACTCCTTTGCTTATACAACCAATGTACTGGCTGATCGACGTGCTGAATTTGAAGCAAGTTTAAGAAGTTTTGTTCCGCGCGATTAACCTCATGACTATAGCGGATGAGGGATGGTATATTATCATCCCTCATCTACTGATTATCGTTGCCAGCGACATAGCACTTTCCTCATGACCGCAATCTCTGTAAAATAGCAAGTTGAATAGGTCGGTATTTGAGAGTACTGCTATGGCATTTGAATTAGAAGCACTCGTCGGGCATATGTATGTGGCTGGCGGACGAACCATCAAAACAACGCCTCCGGGATCATTATGTGAAGTTGCTCCTAAACGCGCAGTGCGTGGACGCGAAATTGATACACTCTTTGTGTTAGTTTTGCCGTCGGGCAATGTTGCGCCAAATACCTTCTACGAGCAAATGTCACTCATGGCAGCCGAACGTTACTTTAGCAATACAGGTAGCGTGACTTCGGCAATGCGTGATGTTTTTAACACACTGAATAATAATCTCTTTGAACATAATGCAAGCGGACGCAAACATTATGAAGCTAATATGATGATTGCGGTCATGCGCGGTACGGATTTATATGTTGGGCGTGCAGGCGCAGCCACGCTCGTATTACGGCATAGTGGCGAAACCAAAACTGTCCCCGAGCGCCTCACTGATGATGATAAACTCTTTACACCGCCTCTCGGTGTACAACCGATTCCAGAAGTCGAATTATCACGCTTTATACTCGATAGTGGTACACGCATGCTACTTGCAGATGCCAGTATTGCTGAAATCACCGATGAAAAACTCAATCAAGCCTTAGTGGCATCCAATATCGAAGAAGTGCTTGATGATTTTAAGTTGCTCGTCACGTTACAGATTCAGATGATGGTGGTTGAATTTGTTCCACCTGAACAACCTGTGATGGTACCTGCTGCGACAGGGCAATCATCAGCAGTCATCGCAGCCGAAGTTGCAGCAGCCCGTGCTAAAACGGCTGCCAAGCAAAGCCTACCCAGCGATGATCTGGATGTTGCCAAAGCCACCGCTCGTCCAAAACGTGCCACACCGCAAGACCGCCTTAAAGAACGCACCCGTAATGGTATTGTTTCTGTATCACGCGGATTAGGACATAGCTTGATGCGTATTGGCAATTTGGCACGTATTTTTATCGGTGGCGATCCTACACCGAAACAACGCAAACGGAACACAGCCTTGATTGCTGCTATTGGCTTTGCAATTCCAACGATCCTCGTGATGACAGTGATGTTTTCGTGGGTCGGCAATGTCGGCGAAACCGTCTATGAAGAATGTTTCGCGCGAGCCAATAGTGGTGCTGCGGTTGCCCGTTCCATCCAAAGTGAACAACCTGATAATCGGGGCAGTTTATTGACCGCGTGGTCAACAACATTGCGTATCATTGATGAGTGCCAAGCCTATCGTCCTGATTTTTTTGATCCGAGCTTAGAAACAATTCGGACGGAAGCACAATTTGCAGTTGATACGATTAGTGGTATCACCCGTCGGACTGCTAATGTGCTATGGGCATCCCCCAATGCTGATGCCAATATCCGTGAATTGGTTTTACAAGGCGTTGATAGCATTTACGCCTTTGATAATACCAATAGCGTGGTCTACCGTTTACAACTGAATGAAGCAGGTGATTCGGTTATCTCGGAACAACTTGTACGGTCAATGAATATTGGCGCACGGGTCGAAGGTAACACACTCGGGCGCATTGTCGGTATTGCCTATGATAATCAACGAGACCGTATTGCCACACTCGATGAAAATGGTGTGCTGGTTAGTTGCCGTCCATTGACAATCGATCAATGTGAATCACAGCAGTTGGTTGGTTTTGAAGTCGTCACAAATCCGACGCGCTTAACATTTTGGGAAGATAGGCTCTATGTCTTGGATACAGGCGCACAACAAATTTGGCGCTTTAGCCCGATTGGTACAACAGGCAATTATGGCAACCCACCGATAGACTATTATCAAGGTGCAGTGATTCCGCCTAATTTAGATCGCGCAGTTGATTTTGCGATTGGCTCAAATAGTACGATTGATGGTCATGTTTATACACTCTTTGAAGACGGCACAATGGCACACTTTTTGGGTGGTAGTAATGAAGGCTTTACCTTCCGAGGGATGCCAGATGGTTTAGAAGCGCCAACCGATACCACCACCCAAGCGATGTTCCTTAATGATAGTAACGTTTTTACGGGTTTTTACATTATTAGTCGTGCTTTGCGTACGATTTATTATTTCACAACCGCAGGGACATTCCAAAATGCGTATCGTGTAGATGATGAATCGTTGCTAGAGCGCCTCAATGATGTGGTAGCTGACCCTGAGCAAAATACAGTTTATGTGGCATCAGGGAATGCAATTTTAGCATTCAATGGACGCTAATAAAGGTCACTAATACCCTAATCCAAGATCAACACGATGTGGCATTGGGCGACCTGCTGCTGCCAACTTTAATAGATCGGCAATAGCCCGCATCCGCAACATTTCGATTTCCGCATTGCCACCACCACCAGCCCGATGCGGACTCATCACCATGTTATCGAGTTCATGAAAAGGCACATCCGCAGGTGGCGTATTCGTGCGTGCTGCTTCATCAGGTGGATACTGATACCACACATCGGAGGCTGCACCATGCAAATGACCACTTTTGAGCGCATCATAAAGCGCCTGTTGGTTAATCACAATTGCTCGCCCGATATTGATGACAATTGCCCCTTGTGGCAATAAGGCTAATGCTTCTGCATCAATTAAATTTTCTGTATCATCTGTCCCCGGTAAGGCAACGATCAACACATCTGCTTGCGGTAACAACTCACGATAAGCATCAGCAGGATAAATGCCATTTTCAACATCATATGTCCGCCGACGTGTCCCGATGACTTGCATCCCCATCGCTTTTAGGATTGTCCCTAAATGTTCTCCAATCGCGCCATATCCCAAAATAAGGGCAGTTTTTCCTTTTAATAATACCGATGGATAGGGCTGATACCGTGGTGTCCAATCATGTTGACGAAATTCACGATCACTGGGGATGAGATTCCGTGCGCTTGCCATCAGCAGTGCTAAAGCCATTTCGGCAGTTGGCGGTGCATTATGATGTAAATTGTGGATAGCGATATGTGGATAATCTGCCATGCGCTCACGGGTGATTGCAGGTAAGCCAGCAAATGGAATCAGCAATGTTTTAAGATGAGGGCTTGCGTCTAATAAATCGGTGGAAGGTCGTCCAGAAATTAGAAACTGATAATCGGCTGATGCGGGCGGTTCAACGCTGAATGTTGTGCTAATCGTATCATCAAGATGATGTTGCAAATGAGCAATCGCATCATCGGTAGGCGTATATCCAAAGTGTACAGCGAAGGTCATTGACGACATTACTTTCTATAGATGGCTGATCGGCGTTATTGTAACAGCCAATCGGGCTATCTAGCATAAATAATTGCTTAATAGATCGTATCAATTATCGTGATGTAGACCTGCAAAATTGTAAGGAGGCATACACGTGTATGCCTCCGATGCGAAAATGGAGGTTAAAACTATTGCTTGCGACCTTTGACCACACCGCGACAATTATCGGCATCACAAGAACAGGGAAAGGTCTTGAAGAGGAAATCTTCGGTTTCGCAGTAATCCATGGTGATAAATTCCCCTGCTTCAATATCGCGCAAGGCATAAAAATGACGGGTTTCCATATCACAACTTGCATTAGGGTCACAGGAATGGAGAACGCGCCCCATAAAGAATGGGTCATGGAGATGCAAACCATCGCTAATTTGTAAGGTATATTGTGTGATCTCGTTGCTCAAAAAGCCTGTAAAGCTAAAAATGAGATCACCTGCTTTGAAATCTTCACACGTCATCACACCTACACCAATACCATCATCAATTCTGACAATATCAAAACGGTCTCGGGTCGGTTCATTTGCAAATGCTGGCATATCTGATGGATAAAAACGGTTGCTGGTTGGTTCATTTGCAAATATTGGCATATCTGCTTGATGATAAAAACGGTTCATAGTCATGGCAGTAAAAACCCTTCTCCGCAATATGTATGCGGAATATACTCTGCAAACTCAGTGTTTACAGTGCAAATTATTGTGGTGCTTGTCAGATGAAAAAGAACGGTTAATCCCTATGCCATGAGACTGAGGGGTGTGCTTTACGGCTGCCTCTCGATACGTGTATTGTTGGGAAGAAGGGTTACACATACCGCGTGAAGACTGTACACACAGGGATTCTTCAATTTTTTGAGAGGGATAACAATACCGACGGATGAAAAACATCTTTAGTACTGCACTAACTCACTTTTATTATTATACAACAAAATTATGAAAATATAATCATAAAAAAGTTATAAAAATGATTGAATTTCTAATGGAAAAAGAGCGCATTAAAACGGCGTATTTTTGATGCTTTTAATTATTAAAATAATACCTAATTTGATACCCGTTACCCGAGGAAAATGCTATACTATATGCTATCGCACGATAAAATATTTATTCATAATTTTAGAAATGGAGAACGTAAATGGCATAAATTGGTTTTGGGATAGTATGACAATACAGGAGCGAAGTATATTGCTCCCGTATTGTTGTAATTTTAAAATGGGATGCCGTGTTACCTACTCAAAATTGATGACAAAATTCGGGCGATAATCAGGCGCAACTGTTACAAGATCAATGTTTTGTACAAAGACTGATCCTCTAAATGTCGGCCACTCCACATCAAAGAAGACTTCTAAACGGACGAACGGGTAAGGATTGCTTGTTGATTCAATCACCCATTCAACCGTGTGCTGCTGTGTTAAACCTTGCGAGTTGATACGTGGTAATTCTTGCATACCGCCATTGGCTGTATAAAGCCGTGCATACACTTGAAAATCAGATGGGACATACGGCAAATCACCAGATGTGTAGTACAAATTTGTCAAATAATCGACCTGAATCGCATACCGTTGATTACCATAAAGCTGAATGCCATCTTGGGCTAACCCCGATTGACCATTAATCCATTCCCAAAAAAATTCTAGTCCAGAATCTTCGACATAAAATACAAAAGGTGGTAATCCGCCAACTTCAGGCATGGTAGTGAAACTCCAGCCTTGTGGCACTTCTACCCTACGTCCATTGACATTCAGGATAGTGACATCGCCTTCTGTAAAATCAGGATTGTTAATAACAGAGGTAAACGGCTCAAGCTCTGCGTGTAGATTATCAATGGCAGGGCGGTCAGTTTGTGCGATTGTTAAAATAGAAAAACTCAATAATAGTGCAATGAGTATCAGTAAACGGCGCATAGATGAAGCTCCTCAGAGGATAGCGTACATTATAAATTGTAGTTTGCATGATGTTGCTTATTGTGGTCAATCAATTATAAGAAGCGTACAAGAAACGGAGGCTAACTATTGAAATGAAAACATCAAGGCGCTATACTAGGTTCATTATTATTTTGCGTGGTTGTCAGTGATGAGTCTGGGTCTAGTACGGCATGAAGCCTCGAACCGTGTCAGGATCGAAAGATAGCAGCACTAAGGGGTCTAGTGGGTGTTACTAGTAACCTAGGCTCATCATTGCTAATCACGTTTTTTGATTCACCACCATCACATAACCTACCGTAAGACCTTTGCCCTGTGCAGAAAATTGCCCCCTGCTACAATATGCTGCATGATATTGTCCGTTATGTGCCAAGCCTATGACCATTCCTGAATCACCGCTCAACTTAGATGATACCCAACCCAATCCCATTTTGGTGGAGCAAGCACCGAATTTAATTGATCCTTTGCCACCTAAAGCTAGTTTTCCTGCATGGGCGTTACTCATTTTGATTGTGATTTCATCGGTATCACTCATTGCGACAATCGCTTTAGTCGCATCACGCGCCAAACCATCCGAGACAATCATCGCAAGCAAAGCAATCATTTTACGGGTTGATGGTGTGCAGCAACCGCTAGAAACAACGCTCACAACCGTTGCTGATGTACTGGCGCAAGAATCTATCTCCATTGGTACACAAGATATTGTTATCCCTACAAGTGAAACCATCCTTCAAGACGGGATGCTCATTACAGTGGCACGCGCACGATCAGTCACACTGATTATCAATGGCGAAAGTAGTATACTATCAACGCCCTTTGATAAGCCCAACGAAATTTTACAACAAGCACAAATTACAGTCAGTGATACAGATCGTATTTTTGTAGATGGCACACGCGCAAGTATAGCTGACCTCGCTAATTGGACAGTGCCAGCGAATGAAATCAGTGTTCAGCGCACCTATGATCTTACGATTCTCGATGACGACTTAGAGATCATCTTCACGACTATAGCAACCACAATTGCAGAGGCACTCTTTGCAGCAGATATTGATATTTTCCTCACGGATACCGTCACGCCCGATCTCAGTACGGCGATTACAAGTGATTTGACAATTACCATTGTGCGTGCGCGTCCGATTAGCATCAATGTTGATGGCACAACACTCGAAACCCGTGTTCAAGGGACAACGGTTGCCGATGCCCTCAGTGAATCTGGGATTGCGCTAATTGGCTTAGATTATACGATTCCAGCAATGGATACAGTTCTCACGCCTGATACAGCGATTAATATCTTACGAGTGACCGAAGCCCTCGAAAGTACAGCACTCACGATTCCTTTTGAAACCGTTTATCAAGCGGATGCTGCGCTCGAAATCGATCAACAACAAGTGATTCAATCAGGGCAAAATGGCACAGAACAATTCAATGAACGAGTGCGCTTTGAAAATGGGATTGAAGTCGCGCGTGAGCCAATTGGTACAGAATTACTAACATCGCCACAAAACCAAATCATCGCCTATGGTACAAATATCGTCTTGCGAACCGTTGATACGCCTCAAGGTGTGCGCGAATATTGGCGCGTCATTCGGGCATATGCAACCAGTTATCATCCCGAAGCCTTGGGTGGTGATAGCACAACCGCTATCGGTATGGAATTACAGAAGGGTATCATTGCTGCAAACCCTAATATTATTCCGTATCGCACCAATGTCTTTGTTCCGAACTATGGTATTGGCATGATGGCGGATACAGGTGGCGCACGTAGTTCACCCTACTGGATTGACTTAGGCTATAGCGATGACGATTGGATTAGTTGGAGTCGTTACGTGGATGTGTATCTATTAACGCCTGTTCCTGCTACTGTCGATTATCTTTTACCGAACTTCCGCCCCTTAAATAATCGCCCTGATAACTAGGTGATGTTACGCAATTAATTTTAAGCCACATCAACGAGGGTAAAGAAAGCGCTTAACAAGATTTTTGTACTGAGTGCTGTGTATGGAGTGCTAAGTAAGAATAAAAATTACTCCTCTCAGCACTCAGAACCGTGAAATCAGCACTTTTCATGCTCAAAATTTTACTATATTGACTCAATTTGAACATTTTACTTAGAGGTATCTGTAAAACAAAATACGACTATTTACAAGCGTTTTAAGACAATGATAAATAATTGGGATGTTAACGTTTTCTTATGCAAATTAAGGAAAATTTACGCATCCTCTAATGGATAAAAGATATAATATATATTCAACAGAACGTAATATTAGGAAATATTTAATGAAACATCATTTATTTCGGCATGTACGTGCCACTGCATTCATCAGTGCTTTATGTGTATTAATGATTGTAGGCGTTGCTCAGGCAGGTCTTCCTATCGGTGCTGATCCTGTAGACAGCTTTAGTATCGTAACAGTTGATTGCGATAGCATCACCCTAACATTTGATGAGGGTTCAGCTTTTACCAATATTCGCGTAAATATTGATTTATCCACAACGCCAGATGTAGATTTTACGCCATCATTTTATGAAGAAATATTCTCCGTTGGCACATCAATTACTGATACAGCAGTGTTCACATTTGATAGCACTTTAACAGGTATTATTATGTTAAATGCTACGATTGAAATTCGGACTCCCGGTTCAGATTTCCCATTTGCTGAAGATAGTACATTTGTGGAGCTTGATTGTACGGCAGCTACTAGCGAAGAACCTGTTGCTATGGTTATTAGTTCTGATGTTATCATCGGGTGTAATGATGGTCGCCTGAACCAAACACTCTGCGAACCAATTGCGATGTATACTGTCAGTAGTGATGATGGCATCGGGCTAGATATTTGGGAAATTGACCCTGAAACAAGTGCTGGTACACCTAGTTTATATGTTGCAGCAGAAACTTTAGAGATAGTATTCAGCGCAGGAACAGATACATATTGTAACATTGCAACATCCACTGATGGGCGCACAGGTATTTATTTTTTGCCTGATGGCTCAATGCAAGTGATTAATGGTCCTGATTTTGAAGACAAATACTTTGTTTTCACCTACGAGGATTATCCTAGCACACCAACGCCTAGTACTTATTCTGGTGGTGGTCTGCCGACTCCAGCAAGTTGCTGAGTATACTAAATTGCTAGTATTATTGGTGATTTAGTTAACATTATACTGCTAATTTTTGCGGCGAGTGGTATCCCTTTAAAGGACAACTCGCCGCTTTTCGTATAAATCTCAGGTCAAGATAAGATAGAGATGATTTTATTCAATTACGAGGGTGAAACGTCCACCTTCAAAGAAACTACCATCATCCATTGATTCATAGAAAAATGCTTCTGTCGCAATGATGATATAGACACCATCCTGATCGGCTTCAATTTGTGCGAATGACGCATCAGCAGCGACACGATCACCATTCGGTGCGAACACATGCAACAAGGTGAAGAAATCGGCTTCTAAGCTGATCGTTGCTGCATCACCGTCACTCACATTAAGATAAAATAGGGCAATGGGTGCATCTTCTGTACTTTCACCATCCACACTATCACCAATGCTGAGTAGCTCAACATCAAGCGTCACAATATCACTATCTTCGATACCATTGGGTGTGCTTTGCCCAGAAATTGTTAAAACATACGATAATTCGTCACTGGTTTCGGTTTCAATGGCATCCACAAATAGCACGCTGGTTGCCATCACAAAATAAACGCCATCATCATCTAATCTGATGTTGCTAAGTTCGGCTGCAAAACTAGTTGAACCACTATCATCATCATAGCCAAGTACAACACCATCGCTATTGAACAAGACCAAAAATGGGTCTAGATCATTGCTTAATTGTGTCATATTGATTGTGACTGTATCATTTGCGCTCCCGTTGAAAGCGTACAAATGGGTCGTGATGTCGTCTTCAAAACTGGCTTCAACCAAATCACCGTCTTGTAAGGCAGGTAATTCAACTGGATTATCTTGAGCATGGATGAATGGAACACTGACGAAAATGAGTAGTCCAACGAGCAAAATTGTTATCCGTCGCATAATGATGCTCCTTAATAGCATATCTGGTTTCGACTTACTCTAATGATACCCCTAATTGCAATAGATCACACACAATCCCCCCAATTATGAGGGGGTGAAAATGGCATAATGGGCATATTCGTAGGTTGGGCGTAGGCATCGCGTATATTTGACTTTCAAAAAGTGTGATTTTGTGTTCAACTAGGAGCTATCCCCACAAACACCCCAAAGGAGGCGTGCGAATGAATCCGCGTGAAGTTATGGATGCGTATAACCTGAATCCAAAGAAAAGTTTGGGTCAAAATTTTATGCACGATCCCAATACCATCGAAAAAATTGTCTCCACTGCTGAACTCATGCCAGATGATACTGTCGTCGAAATTGGACCCGGTACAGGTGAACTCACAGCGCGTCTTGCAGCCTATGCTAAACACGTCATGGCAATCGAACTCGATGACCGCCTGCAACCTGTCTTAGAAGATCGCTTTGCCAATACATCAAATGTCTATTTTGTATTCCAAGATGTTCTCAAAACGGATATTTTGTCTTTAGTTGGACCCAAAGATTTCGTGGTTGTTGCGAATGTGCCATACTACATCACGACAGCAATTATCCAGCATTTGCTTGACCAACCACGCCGACCTAAGCGCATTGTGATGACGATGCAATACGAAGTCGCCGAGCGTATTTGTGCCGATCCCGGTGATATGACTATTTTATCGTGCAGCGTGCAATTTTATGGTAAGCCGAGCATTGTTAGTAAGTTGAATCCTGCGGTATTTTGGCCGCGCCCCAATATCAATTCTGCAATTTTGTCGATTGATACTTATCCAGAACCGATTGTGCCTGTCCCTGATGAAAAGCTATTTTTCCGTGTGGTCAAAGCAGGCTTTAGTCAAAAACGCAAACAAGTCAGAAATGCCTTAGCAGGGGGCTTGCAAATTAAATCAAAATTGGCGAAAAGTTATCTCGATGCTGCTGAAATTGATAGCACCCGTCGCGCTGAAACTTTAACGTTAGAAGAATGGTCACGCTTGACATACGCAGTGGCGAATAGCATGGAATGATACGTAGATGTTCTCATTTTTCATGAAGTATTTCATTTTATACTAGCTGTAATATGATCGTTTATTGTTAAATGAGGACATACTCCCATGACACAATCCATCCCAAAAGCATCTGCGCCCGATGGTAAAAATTTCCTCTATCACTTGCAAGCAGCAAATGATGATTTACTCCCATATTTAGAACATCTTGCTACATATGGCGATATTGTCCAGCTAAGTGTTTTCCCTGCATACTTGGTTAATTCACCAGACCTTGTTCAACAAGTGCTTATCTCTCAAGCAAAATCCTTTGATAAGCCTTTTAATTTTACCTATGTTATTCAGCAGATGTTTGGTGGAGATAATATATTTACCGCACAAGATGCGATGTGGCGCGTTTTACGTAAAGCTTCACAACCTGCATTGCATCAGCGTCAAATTCAGAACTATTTTCAGATTATGTATAATTCAAGCCAAGATATGATGGCAAGTTGGTTTGAGGGTATGCAGTTAGATATGATGGAAGTGATTGGTGATTTATCGCTCTCCATAAGTAGCCAAAGTCTCATAAGCCATGACGTTACGAGTCAGGAAACAGGGGATGCTATCTTAGCGATGTTCCAAATTTTTAGTGAGCGTGTGCCTAATCAATTACCTATCCCGAATTGGCTACCATTAGAATCAAATCGGCGGATGAAAGACGCAATAGCAACACTTGATGCTTTGATTTTACCGATGATTGCTGAACGCAAGCAATCAGATGCAGATCATCACGATTTATTATCTATGCTAATAAAAGCACAATCTGAGGATACAACAGGCATTCTGACAGATATGCAAATTCGTAATGAAATTATCATATCGTTTGCGGCTGGTTTTGAAGTAAATGCGATTACAACAGCTTTTACACTCTATCTATTACTAACCCATCCAACCGTGATGGAAAAACTGCGAATAGAGATTGAAACAACACTAGGAGATAGCGTTTTAAGCTATGATGCTATTCAGAAGATGCCTTATCTTGAACAAGTTGTTAAAGAATCGATGCGCCTTTATCCTGCTACAGGGATTGTCAATCGTCGCACGAATCAAGCTGTGACGATTGGCGATTATCAGATTCCTAAAAATGCACAGGTATTTGTTGCCCCATGGACACTGCATCGTCGCTCAGATATTTTCCCCAATCCCGAAATGTTTGATCCTGATCGCTTTTCGCTTGAACGTGAAAAAGACATCCCGAAGAATGCCTATATCCCATTTTCGACAGGACCTAGAGTTTGTCTGGGCAATGCGTTTGCAATGTTGCAAATACGCACGACGCTTGCTGTAATCATTCAAAATTTTGATTTTGTATTGGCTGATGATTATATCTTTGAACCCTTTTGGCGCTTTAGTACACGCCTCAAACATGGCTTGCCCCTGACTGTTCATCGGCGCTAGAGTCAAGCAACATGAATAGAATGACTTAGCACCTTGCTTCTTTAATGACATCCCTTTCTATAAGTGATAGTCACACGAATTTCTAATCCTAGTTGGTATCTCTTATGTTATGTTGGATAGATAGATTATGAATTGAAATATAAGGTTGAATTATGAAAAAAATCCAAACACAAGGTGTGCATCATATCACCCTCATTGGTGCAGATCGTCAGACGAGTATTGATTTTTGGGAAGGGGTGATGGGGATGCCTTTCATCTTTGAACAACCCAATCTTGATCGCCCAGAAGAAAATCATCTCTATTTTGACCCCGGTGATGGGCGCTTAATCACTGTTTTTACTAATGAAAACCGCGAACCTGATCCAACACGCAATCCTGAAGGCATCGGTAATTTACACCACTTAGCATTTAATGTATCACGAGCAACCTATACCCAAATCGCTAAACGACTTGATGCGCGTGGAATTTCCAATACAGGTGAAGTTGATCGGGGCTTTATGTATTCGATTTATTTCCGTGATCCGCTAGGGCAATTAATCGAATGTGCGAATTATAAATTTGATCCGCCTGTTGGCTCAACCCATGCCGAAGTATTGATTGAAGCGCATAAAATTCGCATAGAACGTGGTGAATACAACATCACTGATGAACAAGTTGCCGATGCGATTGAGTTACTAGTCGAGCGCTATCAACAAACGCTCTCATCAGACCGCAGCGTAAAAGACCCTTACACCGCTAAACCACCTGTTTGGGATTAGCGCCGATTTTGCGTGAAACGGGCTTCATCTTCTACTAAATCAACTGATGCGGCGATGGTCGCATCAGGCTTTAAACCTTTGGGCATCGTAAATACATCTGTTGCGATGATAGACATGGATACCATATCCACTTTGACCAATCCAACCTCGCCTTGATCGACTGCTTTTAGCTGTAACATACGATTATCGAGTCCTGTTTCATCCGCAGGCGCAGCAATGATACACAGGCGTAGGGCAGGGGTGGCTTGTCCTGCAATCACAATATCTTCATCGCGCACAGGCGGAACAAAATAGCGCCACATATGCCGTTCTGTCACTAAACCTGCTACGATATTCCCATGCAAACTATCACGCTCACTATGCCCCATGAAATTAGCAACATTAATCGCATGATAGCCCATCCCATCTAACACAACGACAGTACTGCGTCCTTTAGTCACATCACAATGCCAAACACTATCATTACAGGCATTACCGAGATCAAGCAGTAAAGCATTAGGATCATGCGCTTGTTTGAGATTTTGCAAAAACGTATATAGATGTGGCAATAATGATAATTTGCCATTGATATTTTGTGTGTAGAGTATCGTTAAGGTATCCATGAGGGCATTATAGCGGTGATGAGTGGATATTTCAGGTGTGAGGTATGACAATGTTGCCATACCTCGGAGTTTTGCTTTTATTGTTTGTTGATTGCTGCCGTTAGATCATTGATTGCATCGAGTAATTTTTCTTCGGTTGTTGGTCCTGCAGGTGTAGTAGGTTCTTCTTCTTTTTCAAACCGTTTCATCATGTTATTGACAGAGCGCACAAGCATGAAAACAACAAACGCAATAATCAAGAATTGAATCACTTGATTGATGAAAGCACCATAACCAATTGTCACTGCCTCAGCTTCGGCTGTAGCTTCTTTGAGTGTAATGACGAGATTGGAAAAATCAACACCACCAATCGCTAAACCAATTGGTGGCATGATAATATCATTCACCAATGAATTAACGATACCTGTGAACGCTGTACCGATGATAATACCCACAGCAAGATCAATGACATTGCCACGCATAATGAACTTCTGAAATTCTTGTAACATAT
>JBAUIA010000027.1:0-18257 GCA_049680565.1 Phototrophicaceae bacterium | reverse complement strand
GTGCGTTTAATGCTTGACGCGCTTGGTCTTTGGTGGGCATAGCAAACCTGTATTTTAGAACGGATGGTCAAGCCATATTGTATCCTAATTATTAAATTGAGGAAACATAATTTTGCGTAAGGTCAGTTAATTACGTGCTGCCATTAAAAAAATGCAGACAGATGGCAAGTCTGTCTGCTGGTGTCGTTGTTCGCTCGGCAAAAAGTCTACCGTTGAAGCGTAAAGTTAGTTATTCAACCATCGCACCAAAACGGGCGAGGTCGTCAATAGATGTATACGGTGTACCATCGGGCAAAGTTGCACCTTCAAGGTTGGTATTGCTCAGGTTTGCACCGCCGAGATTGGCATTGGTCAAATCTGCGCCACCGAGATTCGCATCCGTGATATTGGCTGCTGCGAGATTGGCACCGATCAAACGCGCACCAGTCATATTGGCTTCTTGTAGATTTGCCCCAATCAAGAACGCGCCCAATAAATTCGCACCGTCGAGGTTTGCGCCTTGTAAGTTCGCATCGGTAAAGACTGCACCACTGAGATCAATCTTTGCGAAATTGTGACCACGTAAATCTTGTCCGCGTAAGTTCGCACCCCGATAATCATCAAGCTCATCAAGGTTATCGACTGCGCCACTGCCCGGTGCTTTTGCTTTCACACGTTCGGCGTTATCCCCCTGTTGGCTGATGCCAAATTGCGATAAATCATCGCCTTGGCGGTAGCGTGTGCCATCAGGCAAAATAATATCCTCAAGACTGGTATCACTAAAGACAGCACCTGTCATTGTTGCCCCTGTGAAATTAACATCTTCAAGCGCTGCGCCTGTAAAGTTCGCACCTGTCAAATTCGCATGGCGGAAGTTCACATCTTCTAAACGCGCATCATTGAACGATGCACCTTCCAAGTTGGTTGCGATGAAGGTCGTATCTTCCAGATGCGCCCCACCGAAATACGCATTGGTGGCAATCGCATTGCTGAAATTGGCATCTTCCAAGTTGGTATCAGGGAAATGTGCATCAGCGATATTCGCACCTGCTAAATTCGCATCTTCTAAATTAGCGGATGAAAACGATGCTTGTTGCAAACTTGCACCCGTTAAGTTGGCTTCTTCAAGGTTGGCATCCGCAAAGCTCGCATTCTGAGCGCGTGAACCAGACATATTTGCGCCTTGTAGATTGGTCGAATGGAAGGTCGCTTCGACGATATTCGCACCTGCTAAATTAACCTGTTCCATATTAGCATCATCGAAAGTCGCACCTGTTGCAACGATGCCACTCATATTAGCACGCTCCAAATTGGCACTGCTAAAGTTGGTTTCTTTCACAATTGCACCTGATAAATTCGCACGCCGTAAATCGGCATCATGATGATCTTCGCCCGATAAATCCGCCCCCATCAGATCCTCGCCCGATGTATTGGTATAGCGTTTACCATCAATTTCGAGATCATATTCCACATCAACGCCTGATAGCGCCCGTGAGACCATATCTTTGGTCATGCTCATGAGTTCATCTTTTAAGCGACGACCCATCTGACCAAAATCAACCATACTCGATTGTTCACCTGCTCCAAATGCGCCATTGAGGTATTCGCGCAGTTGCGATGCAACAAATAGCACTTGCTTGACGATAGCGACTTCATTGTCACTATCATTAATATCGAGTGCAACCGTTTCAGTTAAGAAATCATCTTCAGGCAAAATTTCGATGGCTTTTGCACGGATTTTTTCGTAATTGCTAACGACTTTATTCGCCAATCCGTGGGCATCATTATGGCGGTTAAAGCGCGATACAGAACGCACAAAGGCATCCAGTTGTGATTTCAATTTTGCCAGTGCTGCCATATCGACATCCGCAAAATCATCATTAGCATAAGATGTTGTGAAGCCCATTATCACACTCGGTGGTGTTGGTGGCACAGGCGGTCTTGGTGGTGTTGGCGGTGTTGGCGGTGTGACACGCATATTCACGCCATCTTCAAAGCTAAAGCTGAAGCCACCTTTTTTGCGTTGCCGACGCGCCTCTTGTTTACGCTCATTGATGATACGGCGACGTTCTTCTTTCATGCGACGACGTTCTTCACGGATACGTTCTTTCGCATTACGGCGTTCTTCCCGAGCGCGTTCTTTGGCTTCACGGACGGCTTCGCGTGCCATTTCTAGCGCACGGCTGGGCATACCACCTTCTTCTCTGAAGGTATTGAGTACAGCTTCTAGTTGGGCTTCGGCTTCTGTGAGCGATTCGTTGATTTCATCGTCAATTGTTTCTTGAAAATCTTCCATCTCTTGCTCGAAGTCTGCCATCTCTTGCTCAAAATCATCCATTTCATCAAATTCGTTATTATCATGGAACTGGTTCATATATCACCTCGTCTAATGCTTCCTCATCTTTTTTGATTGTATTCATCTGGTGTGTTGCGTTTTTTTTAGGTGTTTTGGGCGTGTCGTTAAATTCGCTATCAATGACACCTACTGTTTCTGGATTCATCAATCCGCGCAGATTCTTTTTAGCATAGTAGAGACGGCTCTTCACTGTCCCAATACTACAATCCATGATGTCTGCAATTTCGGCGTAGGTCATCTGCTCTTCACTATAGAGTACCAATGCCTCACGTTGATTATCTGGCAATTGGTTCATTGCCGATTGAACTTCCATATGGAGCAGCATCCAGTGAGTTAGGTCGTCTGGTTTCGGTTGATGGGCTGCTTCCGTAAATGAAACACGCATCCGTACAGGCTCATCATCAAGCGATACATCCTCATTGCGTTGTAATTTACGCAGATCGTCATAGCACTTATTGCGTGCAATACGAAAGATGTAAGGACGCAGATTTTCCACTGGGTTGATGCGGTGTATATTTTGGTAGAAGGCAATAAATACATCTTGAATCACATCATCCACAGTATACGGATCATTAATCTTACGGCGCACGAACCGTCGAATATCAGGTTCTAGCAATATCTGGAGTTCTTCATAAGAATCCATATCGCCTTCTTGTGCTGCTTCTAAGAGCAGTTGTTCGTAGCGTTCATCACTCACAATGTGCGTCCATGTCTGATTGTTTAATTGCCTTCACCACCCTTTACGCAGCCTATTCAGAGATTGTTCAAAATTGGTGATAATCAGTTTTGATGCCATCAGATGAGCAGCGAATAAGCATGATGACTGCTCAATAGGACGTTTAACCTACATCAGCTAATAGCTTGATGATGAAGCCATATGAAAGCTGTTATAACTTATGTGCTACTCAGATTGGAGGACTAAGATTACATTTGTGCTTACAAAAGCACGTATATGTCCATTGATTCGTTAGGAAAGATCTAACATGACAAAATTTAGTCGCATCATAATCTTAATTATCGCCCTTTTGGCTTTCGGTATTGTCAGCCAAGCACAAGATGAAGAAACACGCAGCATTCTTGATCTTGCTGTAGAAACAGAAGACTTATCTACCTTAGTTGCTGCGGTACAAGCAGCAGACCCTGCTATTGCGGAAGCACTTGCAGGCGAAGAATCATACACGGTATTTGCCCCATCAAACCAAGCATTTACCAACTTACTCGCAACATTAGGCATTGATGCTGAAACCTTGCTCGCCGATGAAAACCTCAGCGCTATCTTGCAATATCATGTGGTTGCTGGCGAAGTTTTCGCAGCAGATTTGGTTGATGTCGATGGTGGCTTCGTAGAAACCATCCTCCCTGATAACTTTGTTGCTGTATCCATTGCAGATGATGGCACAGTCGTTTTGAACGATGTTGTCACTGTTGTGACGGCTGATATTGATGCCTCTAACGGTATCGTGCATATCATTGATGATGTCTTGCTGCCACAATCAGCACTCGAAGCATTTAGTTTAGTCGCTGCTAAAAACACAAATGTGCAAGTATTGCACTTCTCACCTGATGCACCCAATGTTGATGTCTATGTTGATGGCATCCTCACATTTGAAAATCTCGCATTTGGTGAAGCAACTGGCTATGTCACCGTTGCAGCAGATACCTACGAAGTTGTGGTATCACCAACTGGTACATCTATTGATGACGCAGTCATTGGTCCAGTCATGATTACCTTCAACACGGGTGAATTTGTGAATATCGCTGCGATTGGCTCAGTCGAAGCAGGTACATTAAACGCTACCTTATTCAGCCAATCATTGCCCCTGTTGGAAACGGATGAATTTGGCTTAACCGTTCTCCATGCTGTGGAAGGTGCGCCGAGTGTTGATCTCGTATTGAATAATACCGTTGTCATTGAAGAACTGGCTTACCCCTTCACTGATGGTACTAACGACGGTGCATTCAACCTTGTTGGTTCATTGCCGATTGATAGCTTGACCGTTAATGTCACAGGCGAAGATACCGTATTGCTTGATCTGAGTGATACCGCTATCGAAGCAGGGACATACTATCTCGTAGTTGTCGGTGGCACAGCCGATGCACCCGTACCCTATCTTTATTCAATCGTTCCAGAACGTGCAGAAGAACTTTCTGACGCACTCTTTGATGATATAAACGCTGATGATATGGATATGGAAGCAACCGAAGAACCGATGATGAATGGCACAATTGCTGATATTGTGATCGCTAATGCAACTGCTGAAACCGATGCAGAATTTACAATCTTGTTGGCAGCCGTTCAAAATGCTGATCCTGCTATTTTAGAAGCCTTACAAGGCACAGATGCACTGACTGTATTTGCACCAACTGATGAAGCATTCACAAACTTACTCAGTGCAACAGGTCTCACAGCAGAAGAATTACTCGCAAGTGATTTGCTAACTGATATTCTGCTCTACCATGTTGTACTCGGCGAAGTATATGCAAGCAATGTTGTTGCATTAGACGGTGAATCTGTTCCAACCTTGCTCGAAGATGCCTTTATTGGTGTCAGCGTAGATGATGCAGGTAATGTCATGCTGAATGATATTGTTGGCTTAGTAGCTACCGATATTCAAGCAGATAATGGTGTTATCCACATTATTGATGAAGTCTTATTGCCACAAGCTGTTCTCGAAGCACTTGGTTTATAAGTCTCATCTGAAATTGTCATACCAAAAAGAGATTATCATAGCGATAATCTCTTTTTTTATTTTGCCATAAACTTAAACAGACATACCCTCGGCACGTTTACGGGTTAAAGTATGGAATAGTGCCATCAATTGCTGTGTTCCCTCACCGACTGTACCATCGCCAATGGTTGTATCATCAACTTGTACAATCGGACACACTTCTTTATTGGCAGAGGTAATAAAGACTTCATCAGCAGCCAGTAATTCATCATAGGATAAGGCACGCTCTTCGACAGTGAAGTGTTCTTCGGCAATTTCGAGCGTGGTCATACGGGTGATGCCCGGCAAGATTTGATCGGCAGTGGGTGGTGTGACCAATGTATTGCCAAAAAATGCAAATAAGTTAGATGTGGTTGCTTCTAAAATATGACCCTCATCATCTTTATAGAGGGCTTCGATTGCGCCTTGTTCGCGTGCGCGGCGTTGCCCCAAAATCGCTGGTGTATACAAGGTACTTTTGGCATCAGGATACAGACGACTCAGATCAACTGTGATGATTTTTGACCCCTTGGTATAATATTCATCTGCGAGTGGGCTAAAGGGTTGTACGAGTACAATCAAACTCGGTTCACCATCAGGGGTGATATTGCTACTACTAATGCCCCCTGTCACCACTAAACGAATGCTATATTCGTCTGAATCTTCGAGAGCGATATTACGATTGAGCGTTTCCAGCACAATATCTGTTAATTCATTATCTGTCCAAGGATAGTCTAATTCCAAAATTTCGCAGGAACGGCGTAATCGGGCTAAGTTTTTATCAAGGCGAAAAGGTTGTGTGCCATATGTCCGTAAATAATCGAACGCGCCGTAGCCACGTAAAACTGATAAATCGCGCACTGACAGCATCGCCTGATCGTCAGGAACATACGCGCCATTGACATAAAATATACTCATAGTAACTCCTAAATTGGCTGAACAGGCACGATTATAAACCCATTCAGCCTTGCAACACTAGCAACAACCTATACCAAATATGATGCCAATTTATACAAAACATCACAAGGCATTTGCTGGTGATAATTTTTCTGCTGCTAATGATTGGGCGATATTCAATTGAATCCCGATATAAGGTACAATCGCAATCGCAATAACACCTGCAAGGCTATAACGGATAATACGTAATAGATATGCCAGCGTTCCTGTTTCAGCGATAGCATCAAATAATGGACTCAAGCCTAATAAGACAATAAGCACCGAGACAGCCCCTAAGAAAAATAAAGCGAGGCGTTGGCTAAGTTTGGGATGAGGTGTAAAGCGTACCCAATGTGATTCAATCGCATTACCAATCCCCGCCCCAATGACCAAGCCAACCATCGTCAAGTAGGCTTCGATTTGTTCCACTGATAAAGATAATGACATGACAATCCCTGCAATCAGTAGGGGGATCACAAGTGCAATGGCAAGTTGTACACGCACCGATTGATGATGCCAAAAATCTTCCCATCGCGCACTGATTGGGTAGTACAGCGCCAAGGTAATGATCCCGATGAGGAGTCCGAGCACAATATCTTGTGGAAAATGCACCCCAGCGACCATCCGCCCAGTAGCTTGCAAGATGATATAGAAAATAGCAAAGACCCACATCCACCACTTTCGTACCCACAGCGCAATATAGCCCCAGATCATGACAGCAAAGGAGGTATGTCCACTGGGTAAGCCAAATCCTGATGCTTCAAAGACAGGCGTTACTAAATCAGGGAAGGCAACAAACGGGCGCGGACGCATCAGGCTATCTTTGAGAATAAAGGTAACGAGTGCAATCATGAACAAGGCTAAGATCAAATGCAAGCCTTGTCGTTTATTAATCACCCAATAAATAAGCCCAAAAATGGCGATATATCCCACTTCACCACCTAATTGGTCAAGAATTTGCGATAAGATTTCCATCCAGCCTGTGCGGTTATCTTGAAACCACAAAATAATATCTAAGCCAATCCCTGCTTCGAGCATTTCAAACATTATTCACTTGCCCTTATTAAAGTCATTTTCAAAAAAATAATAGTAACTGTATATGACATAAATTATAAGAGCGCACGATTATTGTGCGCCCCGTTTTGAGAACGAGTCACCATAGCGCTCGCTTACAACTTAAAATTTTCTACGGGCAACCCGAAGATTAAGCCGTATGTTCTTGATGCCATTTCTGGGCTTCATTGAGGAAGTCACTCCAGAATTGAATGAGATGCAAGGTTTGCCACCAATCTGCATTTTGTTGGGTATAAATCGGTTTTGATCGCAATTGGATGGCATTATGCCGTCTTTCATTCTCTAAGATATGTGCTTTACACGTAGAGAATAATTGTTCAAAAGTTGGGGTTTGTGCTTTAACATGCTCGATGATTTCAAGATGTTCTTGTTGGATTGCTAACATGGTGCGTTGCCCAGAAGGCGTATCACTAGATGTATCATCAAGGTGTGCTTCGATGCGATCAATATTCTGATGCAGTTCATTAATTTTATCAGCGAAAAAGTCTTCAATCGTGTGTTTCAAGATAGTCCCTTTCAGTTAACGTGTCATTATAAGCTGATTATACAACCAAATAGTCAAATTAGTGTATGAATTGATTGGGACATATAACATCTAAAGACATAAATGAATGTGTGAATGTATCCGAATATTGCGCTTTGCAAACCCATTTGGAACTGCAAAGCGAGAAGCAGTTGAACACTTCTCGCATAGCTTAGAAATTGTCTTATTGCGTGACTTGATCGGGGGTGACAATGATAACCGTTTGTAGATCGGAAGGGGTGATATTTGGATTTGGGCTTTGTGGATCAACACGGTTGAGGCTATCCACAACCTCTTGACCGCTAATCACTTCGCCAAAGATCGTATGTGCGCCATTGAGCCAATCAGTGGGCGCAAAGGTGATGAAAAATTGGCTACCGTTTGTACCTGCCCCTGCATTCGCCATCGCCAACAAGTATGGACGATCAAAGGTGAGCGTCGGGACAATTTCATCTGTAAATTGATAACCCGGTCCGCCACGTCCTGTGCCTGTGGGATCACCCGCTTGTGCCATGAAGCCATCAAGCACCCGATGGAAAATCGTATTGTTGTAATAGCCTTCACTGGCTAAAAATACCATATTATTGACTGTAATCGGTGTTTGGTCTTCAAAGAGATCAAGATAGATTGCGCCTTGTGTGGTGCAGAAGATCGCTTGATAATCGACCCCATTTTCAAGGATGTCGTTGGGCGCACTACTATATTCGCCATCGACACCACCGCCTGATGCTGGCGTTGCTTGCTCACAGATTTCTTGTGGTGTGCCTGTATAATCACCTAATACTTCCGCAGGTGGTTCAAAGACACCTGAATCAACCACAATGTACGCGCCAATCCCCAGTAAAACCAATACACCAAATAGGATTGCTATTAACTGTACGCGACGTGCTTCTTTTTGTTCTTGCTCACGTTTTTGTTTGATTTTTTGTTTACGCGATGCCATACGATACTCCTCTTAAATGACCTATTTCATTGTTTCACAAAGTGTAACAGATGTCGCTCAATTGCAACAATAGCTAAAGCCAAAACTGTTTTTACAAGTTTTTTACACTCTAAAATCCAAAATGATAGTATGCTGAAACCAATTTAGACTATTAGTTTAGACCATCTAGTCTAAATTTGGGTTAATCTATAAACTTGGAGAATCGCATGTTAAGTGTTGCCGAACGTAATTTAAAAGATATCGATATTATCAGCAGTGAATTCAAAGCAAATCCTTTTGATTTTTATGCCCGTTTGCGATCTGAATCCCCTGTTTTTGAAACCACGATGAGTGGCAAAATCCCAGTGTGGTTGGTAACGCGCTATGATGATGTCAAAGCTGTGATGATGGATGAGCGTTTTGTCAAAGATCAAAATAATGTCCAAGGTAAAACACCACTCGAAATGGCTTGGATGCCCGGTTTTCTACAGGCACTCCGCAGTAATATGCTCGATAGTGATGTACCCGATCATACGCGCTTGAAGAACTTAGTCCATAAGGCTTTTACGCCTCGTCGTATCCAAGAAATGCAAAAACGCATTGCTGAGTTATCTGACATGTATCTTGCAGCAGGGAAAAAGAAAGGTGAATTTGACCTCATTGCTGAATACGCCTTACCAATTCCTGCAACTGTTATTGCTGAAATTTTGGGTATACCAACCGATGATATTGGTAAGTTTCATCGTTGGTCTAATAATTTTCTACAAGCAGATTTTGGTTCACCGATTAGTATGATAAAAATGCTTCCCGGTGTATGGCAGTTTGTACGATATATTCGCAAACAACTACAACAGCGTCGCCAAGCGCCCCAAGATGATTTGCTAACAGCATTGGTCGAAGCTGAAGATAATGGCGATTCACTCAGTGAAGATGAAGCCATTGCGATGGTGGTTCTGCTACTGATTGCAGGACACGAAACAACAGTCAACTTAATCGGCAATGGTACACTCGCATTACTACAACACCCTGAACAACTTGCATTACTACAAAATGATCCAAGCCTGATAGGTTCAGCCATTGAAGAAGTCTTGCGCTATACCGTTCCAATTGAAACTGCAACAGAACGCTATGCCCGTGAAGATATTACACTACGGGGTCAGACAATCCCACAAGGGAGTTTGATGCTTGCAGCGATTGCATCTGCTAATCGTGATGACGCTGTATTTGATAATCCCAACAGGCTTGATATTACACGTACCCCGAATAAACATCTTTCGTTCGGGCATGGGATTCATTATTGCCTCGGTGCGCCCTTAGCGCGTATGGAAGGAGCAATTGCTCTTGGGACATTGTTTGAAACGACACCCACATTACAGCTTGCTGTACCAGCCAATGAGTTGGTTTGGCGAAATGGGATGATTTTACGTGGTTTAAAACATTTACCTGTCAGGGTATAAAGATAGGTATAATCCTTCTTGATGAGTTGATAAATAGGAAACGATATTATGCCACGTCCACGCTTCAAAAAATTAGATGCAAAACGCCGTGATACGATCATGGAAGCCGCTGCAAAAATCTTTGCCGAAAATGGCTATCAAGGCGCATCTATTAATCAAATTTTGCAACAAGCAGGTTTGAGCAAAGGTGTGGCATATTATTACTTTGAAGATAAAGCTGATTTATTCGCAACCACGATTGAGTTTTACCTCAGCCAAATTGATATAGATGTGCAGCAGCACATTGCCCGCCTAGAGGCAGATACATTTTGGGATGTGATGCTACAACTCTATAGTGAGCCATTTTTACAAAATCTTGATGCACCCTATCGTTTTCAAGTGCTTAAAACAGCTATCGACATCCAACATACAGACCCATTATATGAGCGTATCGCGCCTTTATTACAAAAAGCATTTGGTTGGACAATCGAATTTGTCAATAAAGGACAAGCCTTTGGACTTGTCCGTACCGATTTACCTGATGAATTGCTATATGGCTTTATCAATAGTATTGATGAAGTTGCAGACCGCTATATTTTGGAACGAATAGCACAGCTTAACCGAGATGAGATTTATGCGATTCAATCGCAAGTAGTCGATACCATTAGACGGCTACTATCCCCCTAAATCATAGATCACATCACCTACTACGATCTGTAATTTGCCATAGACAACTGACAAACCAAAATGATCGGTTAAGAGGTGTGCAGGGCTACGATGTTGATCGCGCCCTTGTTTGAAATTGGCAAGCTCCGTTATGGGGAAAGCTGGATTATCAGCATGTTGCTTATGCGAATAATGTTGCCAGCGTGTTTCACGGCACTCCAAAAAATAGCAACCGAAATCAATCTCATTGGCTTGCGCCATAAATTTGAGATCACGTCCCCAAATACCCAATTCCAATTTGTGAAACTGAATCACTGTGGGCGGTTTTAATTTGAGTATTTCTAAAATCACATATTGATCCACAAAACCCTCTCAAGGCAAGCTAAACACATGCAGATTTATCATCGTGGCATTGTATCCCTGTTGCATCTTGTAGAAATAACGTCGCTTCTTGGAATGATGCAACAATTTTTACTTTGAAATGAAAAAGTTGTGCAAAAATATTGACCATATGGTTCAAATAATAATCATCAGCAATAAAAATTAACCATTCGGTATGTGTTATTCGTCCATTGAGGTGATTTTTAATCGAACGAATCTTTTTAGGATAATCAAGCACATCGGTAGCATCTACGATGCAATGCCCTAAGATATTCGTCGCCATCTGGCGTGTCCATACTTGATGTGCTTCTGATAGCTGTTCAATATCTTGCAGCGTCACACGGTCTGTAAACTTGATATAGTTTACTTGGTCTTTAAGTAACCATTTTTTAGTAAATGGCATCTAACGTCCTTTCCCCACATTACAATGCGCTCTTTACTAAGAGGCACATTTAAACCCCACAAATAATCTTAATTTTTTTGAGATGGCTACCCTACCATCTTTTTTGCTCACGCTCTAACGCGTGTGTTCATCATTGTTAATCATAGTAGACACGATTAACAGGTTTATTTTTACAAACCCCGTCAATAACTTATCGAATACTAAGGAGAGTAACAAATGTATGTATTAGCAACACTTTATGCTTTACGGCAATATTTGGGATTAGACGACGCAGATACCAGCGAAGATGCGCGTCTAATTGAAGCACTTTTAGCAGCTAGCGCAACCATAGAGCAACGGACACGGCGCACCTTTCAGCCGCGTTTAGCAACCATTGCGCATGATGTCAATTTACGTGATGTGCGCGAATTATTGCTCAAAGATGATTTACAAACCTTAGCGCAAATCAGTCATGGCGATGATGTGCTGATCCCTTTAGCAGATGTCATGCAAGTTTCTGAAGGTATCTTACGATTAACCAACGGTAATGCTTTTAGCTATGATGCAAGCCCAGTTGCAGCAATTCAGGTGACAGGCATTTGGGGCTATCATCCTAATGGGTCAAGTGCATGGGTAGATAGTGATGATAGTATTCAAGATGCGTCAATCAGCGCTACGGTGACAACTATCACAGTCAATGATGCTGATGCAGGGACGACACCTCGTTTTCAAGTGGGACAATTACTACGGCTTGAGGAAGAATATGTGCATATCACCGCAGTGGATGCTGATAGCAATCAATTAACTATCAAGCGTGGTGTGCAAGGCACAGTTGCAAGCAATCATGCCAACAATACCGCAATTGAGATTTATCAAATGCCTGCGAATGTTGCCCAATTAACCTTACGGTGGGCATTGTGGTTATATCGTGAGCCTGATAATTTTGATACGAGCGTGCCATCGGTTTTGTTGGATTCATTACGTGGCTTGCGTCGATTACGGCTCTATAGCTAAGTTACCACCCAGCGAGATATGCCCGTAATGCCCGTTCAAAGTGCGCGTCCAAATCACCACCTCGCTCAAACTGCTCCATGATTTCCAGCATCACCCAGCCATGAATAAAGGCATATGCGCCTCGTAAAGCTGGCAATGTTTCCGATTCAGGCATCATTTCTGCAAAGATACCTTGTAAGGGAATAACCAGCGCTTCACGTTCAGCAGCATCAGGACGGGTTTCATCAAGCGGTGTATTAGCAGATAGCAAATAACAGGCAGGATTATCATGCACAAATTCACGGAAGGTATGGCAAATCGCAAGTAAGCGATCATGTGTATTCAAAGTAGGATCAGCAGCAGCATAGAGATGTTGCATCATCTCACGGGTAGTACGGTCATTGACGGCGCGTAGCAGTGCTGTTTTGTTTTTGACATAGCGATACAGTGAGGGGGCTTTGACACCTAATGATTCCGCAAGACTACGGAGTGATAAATTGTCAACGCCCTCATCTTCAATCATCTGACGTGCGGTGCTAATGATAGTATCACGATCAATTTGTGATGGATACGGCATAGAGTCCCTTTGACTTTTTGATGCGGGATAGAGAGTACAAGGTTCATCACAAATTGAATAGAGGCGATTTTAGATTGCACATCAAGACCTAACTTAGGCGCGTTGTAAATGCGTATCTTTAAAGGCACTGGGATATTTTAAGCCATATCCAATCGTGCGATCCATGCCAATATGGGCAAACCAAATCACAGCCAGCAATATCCCAAATTGCCATCCCATCAATAAGGAAATAACACCCAAAGTAATCGGGAAACTGTAGGTATGCGCTAGATTATAAGCAATTGTTCCAATGCCTTTATCCAGCATATAAATGATGAAAACGAGATCAGGCGTAAACAATAAGGCGATAAATAACCACCAATTGCCTCCTATGAAATTATAGAGCGCGATGCTGGCAATAAATGTTGCCAAGCCTTCCAGATTAAGCAATGTAAGGGGTAATGATCTTGCTTGCTGAGTGATCTCATTTGTTGTGCTATTTACGATACTTGTCATGATATATCCTTAAAACTAATGATGTTAATCTTTAAAACTAACACTAATAGTTTTCAGAGTTAAAGTCAACAAATATTTGTTTTTTGTAATACAATTAAACGATTTTGTTATTCATAGGTGTATGCGCTGCGTTCATCATAGCTTGCTCATGTAAGAGGGGGTTGTAGATCCTCATCTGTATTAGATAGAGTTTGATAATAAGGGAGATAAATTGATGACAAGTATTCCAGATGATTTTAGAGATTTACTCGATGAACCGATTGTTGCAACTTTAACCACGATTGCGCCTGATGGTATCCCAGAAAATACAGCGATTTGGGTATCATGGGATGGGGAGCATGTTTTAGTGAATACGGCAGATGGTCGCCGTAAGCCTGATAACATCCGTAATAATCCCAATGTTGCCTTATTCGTGCTTGACCCCAACAATCCGTATCGTTGGATTGATGTACGCGGTGTGGTCGAATCAATGGATGAAGATCAAGACCTTGCGAATATCAATGCACATGCAAAAATGTATCGTGGTGTGGATGAATATTTTGGGGGTGTTTCCCCTGCGGAAAATAAAGATAAAGAAGTCCGACTCGTCATTAAAATTAAACCTGTGCGTGTCGTAACACAAAGTTAATCAAAAAACGCGCCATCAGACCGTATCTAATGGCGCGTTATCAAATCATGGTTTTACGCTTTATTCTTCGGGTTCGATGACCGACAAAGTGCTTAAATCGGTTTCACTTGCAACAAAATCCGCAGAAACCCAACCTGTGCCTTCTGGCGCTTCGATACTAATCCATGTGCCATCAGCATTACGTCCATTGGCTGTTGCAACTTGCCCTGAGCGCAAAACCCCAACGGGAGCGCCATTCACAGGACGGCTACGAATCAGCAATTCCGAGGTAGTCGATGTGACTTCAAAGGCATTGGGGCTACCTTGTGCAGTGAAGTAATAGGCTAAAGCATTGCTCTGGAGCGCATCGCCATTGGGGAAGTAAACCAATTTGAGCGATGTATCATCAATACCAACTAAGAATGGCAAAACACCTTCACGCTCTGTCCCTGCGGGTACAGCACGGCTTGATGGGAAGTAATCATCAATTTGGGATAAGGTTGGCGCGTAGAGAATGCCTTCATCGCCCACAACACGGAAAGATTCAGGGGTGATACGGCAACCATTCGGTGCGCCATCACGACAACTCACCGTCACACGCAACAATAAATATTCCAGCCCTTCAGGGATAATATCCGCCCCACCAATACCTGTTGCGATAATATCGTCATTCGCAGGCAAAATACTTTGGGTAATATCGAGTGTGGTATCGCCCACAATCCCTGCTGCTTGAATGATAAACGGTGCATCCACTGTGCCGATACCTGTCTGAATGACCACTTCTTCAGGTTCAGCATCTTCGATTGTATTACAGAAATTTGTAAGGTCTGCAAGACTATCAGACAGTATTTGGGCGGCGGCAATCGCTTGTGCTTCCTCAAATTCACCACGATCTGCAATATAGGTGTTGTACCACGCATCCACTTGACGGTTGATTGCAATCGTGCTGCAATCATAAACGGTTGGCTCAGGTGTAACTTCAGCATCCTCGCTATCTTGTGCGCTCACAGGGACAAGCAATCCCATACTTAAAATAATAATCCATAAAAATTTTAACGGCTTCATGTATCACTCCCTAAAAGATCATTTTTATCAGGTTTATTGTACTACTAAACCCCTACTAAAACCTTAATATACTCCGTAATAGGAAGGATTCACTATGTCATTTCAAACCGCACTTAGCAACCTCGCTGCCTTATCTGTGACAGGGATTACGCAGCACTACAGCATTGATACGATTCCCGATCAATTGCATCGCGCTCAATTACCCGCACTGTTAGTCATGCCCATCGAAACCCAAGATCGTAGCTTGTACCAAGATAGTGGTCGCGCTTTTGATGCCGTTGCGTTCAGTGATGGTACAAAAACGGTGCAATATGTCGTGACCCATTTGCTGGTTATCGCACCTGAACAAAAAGGCAAAGGCTTACGCGAGCATCTGCCAATGCTGGTTAATTGCATGGATAACTATTTGAGCGCATTAGCTGCAAATATCACACTCAATGCTGCATTGGATGAACCTGCACAAGTGCGCGTTGAGCCGGGAACGTTCACAGTTGGTCATAGCACTTATATTGGTTGTGCGTTTCGTCATCGTTGGATTATTGCACTCTAGGAGGCAGTTATGAGTATCACATATTGGATTGCGATTGATAAAAATGATAACGGGGATTTCACTAATCTGGGTGAAAGCATTACAGCCGATATTCTGGAAGCAAAATGGTATCTCGGTATGTCCGAGCCTGATGATACAGTTGCTGATGTCGGGCAAGCAACGGTCATTGTTCGTAATCATCAGCAGCAATTTTCGCCCGATATAACAACAAATCTCATCGGTAAAGCCTTCCGCATTCAAAGTGATGACGGCAACACTATTCGGACACACTTTAGCGGATTCGTACAGCGCATTATCCCACAAGCAGGCAATCAAGGCACAAAACTGGCAACGATCATCGCCTATAGCCGTGATTACACCTTACGACAAAATACGATTCAGTTGCCTTTGTTGCTTAATCTACGCGCAGATGAAGCCATCCATGCGATTATTGACCAAGCACAATGGCGTTATGCTTTCTTTGAGGGCTACTGCATCATTGGGCGCGATAGTATCGGCAGCAGTGATATTTTCCCTGATGATGCGTTCGCGCGTCATTTTGATACAGGTATCTCTGAATTTGAATTTATCGGCGATGATTGGTCAGATGGTTATCCAGCCCACCGTGCGATTCAGCAATTTACAGAAGGTGAAGATGGACGCTTCTTCTTTGATCGTGAAGGTCGTGCAACCTTCTATAATCGGCATCATTTACTGAATAATCCAGCGATAGCTGCCACATTAACGGATGATATATCGGATATGGTTTATCACTATGGTGATGTGACGAATCATATCACTATCCAGCTAAAACCGCGTCGTGTGGGTGATCTGCATTCCATCTTATGGTCATTGGAGCAGCCGATACGCTTAGAGGTTAATACCCGTATTGAAGTGATTGCACGCTATAACATTGATGGTGAAGCTGTTGGCGCAACTGCAATTGATACCCCTCTGCAAGCCTATACGGATTATCAGGCAATGGATAATGCTCAACAGCAAGATATGACTACCTTTGCTTCGGTCACATTGCTTGAAATAGGATCAAGCGCAACAACTTTTGAAATTGCAAATCAAGCAACACGTCCGATTTATCTCACCCAACTGATCTTACGCGGAACACCGCTCATCTTAGGCGATCCTTTGACATTATCACAATCTATTCCTGATAGCATCGTCTTATACGGCAAGCATACCAAACAAGTTGATGTGCCTGTCATATCAGATATAGAAGATGCGATAGGCTTAGCCAATTGGGCATTACAACGTCAAGCCTATCCGCGTGGTTATGTCCGTGAAATCACAACAACGACGCGTACACATCCAACAGAAACATTAGCGCTCACCCTCTATGATCTGATAGCAATTTCAGAACAGCAAACAGGGCATCATGAAACCTACGCCATTATCCGCGAAGCCCATGTGGTTGATAAAGGCGGTACACGCCACCGTGTGACATGGTTGCTGGAAGCTGCCGATGTCGATTTCTTCTTCACCATCGGCACACACACCATCGGTGACACATCGGTTGTACTCGTGCCACGCTAACATTACGAAACACCCTCTCTAATCCTAATTATAGGGATAGGGAGGGTGTTTTTTGCGTACCTAAGTTATGCCGTTGGTGCGCCTGCAACAGGGATGAGCGTTGCACCTTCAGGAGCGCCTACGATTAATGGCATTCCTTTCCCTATCATAGCTTGCACGTCTGCGGATTGAACCGCGTCATCGTGCGCTTGCTGATTTTCCCATACTTCTGTGACCCAAGTTGCGGTATCATCGTCGGCATCTTTGCTGACCATGTACAAATAACAGCCATCAAGGGCTTGCATGGCTGCGGATGCTTCGCTCAAAATAGCAATCAGCGCATCACGGTTTTCAGGGGCTGTGAACAATTTACCATTTAATCCATAAGGTGACATTGCATTTATCCTATACATCTACATCTAAACAGAACGTTTTTTCTATTTTGAGTATACACTATAATAGATTTTTGATACGAATAGAAAGTATAAATTACATGACATTTAGCGGTATGACATCCAGCATGACATTAGGCTTATTGGTTGCCTTGGGCGCAGGGATTGCGATTGGTTTACAAGGTGTATTCACCAATATTGTGGGGCAATTATTAGATCCTGTTCGGGGTGGATTTGCGATTCATATAGGTGGCACGCTTGTTGGTGGTGTGATGGTCTTCATTGTGATGATGAGCAACCCAAATCTACAAGCGGTACAAATTACGCCCCGAGTCATTTTATTCTCACTCTTAGCAGGGACAGCAGGTATGTTCATTCTGATGGGTATTGCGTTTGCGTTCCCTCGTATTGGGCAAGTCGCTGGTCAAGGCGCATTGATCTTTGCACAGATGGCAGTTGCAGTCATTGTCGATACCTTCGCAATTGCAGGGGGAACACCACTCCCATTAGATGGACGGCGCTTACTCGGCTTGCTGGTTTTAGGCATCGGGACATATTTATTACTGCCACAATCAAGTTCGTGACATTCAAACAGAAAGCGTACCCATATGAGCGACCCCTATATTTTTATCAGCCATAGTAGCAAAGATAATAATGCCGTTGCTGAAATTGTCGATGATTTACAGGCGCATAAGGTGCAGGTATGGGT
>JBAUIA010000026.1:0-5298 GCA_049680565.1 Phototrophicaceae bacterium | reverse complement strand
CAGCAGTGATGGCAATTAGACATAAACTTGTATAATGTTGCCTATACTTATAAATTTTATTGTTTTCTATAAGGTATTCTAATCCTTACAGTTGTACCCTGTCCTAATACTGATTCAATCTTTACTTGCCCTTCTAGCTTATCAACTAGTTGATATACGGTATATAATCCTACACCCATACCATCTTTATCGTGAGCATTCTTACCCCGATACATTATCTTGTGGAGTTGTGGTATGTCATCCTTATCAATACCGCGACCCTTATCTATAATTTTAATTTCTAAGGTATCTTGCATTGAGCTTAAAATGATATGGATCGCTCCATCAGAATATTTCACAGCATTTGAAATTATATTATCGAGAATTTTACGTAAGACTCTCTCACTCCATAACGATAATTGTTTATTATCTTCTAAATCAAATGTGAGTGTAATCCTACTGTGATCTACTTGCCAGTTTGATACTATCTTCTCTACAATATCAGATAATGCTATATCCGACTGATTGAGCACCTCATTAGCTAATTCTCCATTTTCTGAAATAATAATTTCTTTTGTTCCTTCTTCCAAATAACGGATATTACTATAAATTTGTTGAAATCGTTTTTGTATTTGTTCAGGTTTTAACTTATCTCTATATCGATCAATCATTTCGGCACTCGTTTGAATAATAGATAAAGGGGTTCGTATTTCATGAAGAAATGATGTAATAATTCGTGTCTGCAATTGATTAAGCTCTTGCTGTTGGCGCATCAGTACTTCCAATTCATGTTTGGCTTTTTGAATAGAGCTTATATCCATCACAGCACAAAAAAAGATATTTTCATCAGGCAAGTGACTGCTTGATAATTGTGTTTCAATTACTTTACCATTAAAGGTTTTTAGCCTGATCTCGCAAGATTGTTGCCATTCTTCTTTCCAAATATCTTGAAGATAAAGATAATATTTATCTTGGTCATCTTCATGGATTAATTCTGTAAAAGATTTTCCTAGTAAGTTTTGCCGTATGGTGTGAAGCAAAATACTCGCTGATAAATTTGTTTCTTTAATGATACCTGTGTTTGATTTGATGAAATAAGCAATAGGCGCGAACTCAAACATATCTTTGTATTTCTTACGTGAATCTTGTAGCTGATTTGCAATATCTTCTAATTCACGATTTTGGAGTTCAAGCTCCATCTGGTGAACGTCTAATTCATGCATAAGTTCCAGAAGATTGTCAGACATTTTATTTAAATTGTTATTTAAACCAGTTTGGTTGATGTATTGTTCCGCTTTTGAGCGTAATTCGCTAAATTTATCAGATTTTGACATGAAATCCTCCTCATTATGTCATCAATGAGCAATTTTTGATCACTTACATTTTTTAGTTCGTAATATCTCGTGTAATCAGCATCCCTGCTACGATCTTATCATCATCATCATCTCTTATAGGAACAAACGTACCTTTATATAGCCGACCATCTCGCTCTCTAACAGTGGAAGTGGTTACGCCCTGCAATGCAGACCGATATTGTGGTTCAAGCACTTCAACAATCGCTGGAGGAAAAACTTCATAGAGCGTGCGACCAACAAAATCTTCAGCAGCCATATCTAATCGCTCTAATACATCTTCACCATCAACGATGAGATACCGTAAATCATAATCATATAGGAAGACAGCGACTTCAGGTAGATTGCGGACTAATGTTTTATAACGGCTTTCAGATTCTTGGATCTTATCACGCAACAATTGTCTATCTGTGATTTCCCATGCAACAACCATCCCCCACTTAATATCATGAGTGTCATTATAGACTGGTGCATAGCGTACTTCAAAGATTTGTTCGCCATGTCTAAGATCAAAGCTACTGATTTCGCCTTTGAGTGCCGCTAATTTAGCAGCTTTACGTATTCCGAGTTCATCATGATCTTTTTCAGAAAGTACTTCATCAATGGTATGACCAATGGATTCTTTAGTAACAAGTCCTAATGCTTCTAATATATTGCTGCCCTCAACAATAATGTAGCGAAGATCTTTATCATAGAGAGCAATAGCGGCACCCGGTAATTGATTAACAAGTGTTGCATAAATTTGACTCTGCTCTTCGATAAATTCTTGGTAGCGAATTTGTTCGTCGATGTTTGTGAAGGTAACGATAATGCCATCAGGTTTATTATTTTGTATATCATAAGGGGTGACATTTATAAGAAACCATTTATTATCAGCACTTTTCATTTGTATACTTACAGAGTCGATTTTTTCTACTGCAGAATCTAGTCCTTCAATGAAGATTGTTTTTTCAAAATTAGATGAAAAGTGAGCAATAGATCGCCCGATATCCGTTTTCATGAGGTTCAGAAGATTACCTGCAAGGGTATTAAATAAACGAATACTTTTATTTACATCAAGAAATAATATACCAACATCTACATTTGATAGAAGTGTCGATTGGTTACTATAAGCATTATCCAATTCTTCTATTTTACTATTGAGTTCCGCATTAACGGTTAATAATTCTTCATTAATAGCTTGCAATTCTTCGCGCGATGTTTCTAACTCCTCGTTCATGCTACGGAGTTCTTCATTAGCTGATTGATATTCTTCGCTGATAGTCGATAATTCTGCGTTACTGGTCTCCAATTCCTCCAACGTAGATGATAGATAATCATCTTTCTCTTGAAGCCTTTTTTCAAGATCTTCAATAAAGTTTCGGTATTCAGATGGAACATTTTTTGGAATTTGTAAAGGGATTGCTAAATACTTTATGGGTTCAAATATCACTAAGAAACGATCATTGCCATTACTATCAACAGGTTGTACACGTAACTTTATAAAGCGCTTTGTATTGTCATCTTGTAATTCAATTTGCTCGAATACAATTTCTTCTCTTTCAACGATGCAACGTCTCAAACCAATTTTAAGAGGTGTTAATAATTCTTGGCGTGCTAAGTTAAAAATACTTAATGACGCATCCCCTTGGTTAGGATGCCAGAACAAACGTGTATCGCCATGATAGTATAAGATGAGTCCTGATGAATCAATTAATACTGTCGGATGCGAGTAGGTGTGCAACAGTGCTTTTTCGACTACTGTTTGTGAGGTATGTTTTACATTGGGCTTAGATTTTTTGGACTCTAATTCTCGCAATTTAGAGAAAACACGATTCGGAATTCTTTGCTCAGAATCAACACTCTCTCGTCGATAAATGCGATGTGTTGGATTAATAACCGAAAATAAATCTTCACTTGCTAAGATGGATTCCGAGTTTCCTAAAAATAAGTAAGCATTGGGCTTGAGCGCATAGTGAAAAATATTGAGTACTGATTTTTGTAAATCAGAATTGAAGTAAATCAGTAAATTACGACAACTGATAAGGTCAATATTTGAAAATGGTGGATCTTTAATAACGCTATGTTGAGAAAATACAATATTACGCCTCAAAGGCATAACTAATTGATAGCGCATATCATCAATGCGTTCAAAATACTTGTCTAAATATGTGTCAGGTAAATCAAGCGCAATATTACTCGGAAAAATACACAGGCGAGCTTCTTCAATGCTCGTAGCATTAATGTCAGAAGCAAAAACCTGTATTGAATTAGAGAGATTATTTTCTTTAATATAATCAGTTAAAAGGATAGTAATAGAAATCGCCTCTTCACCTGTAGAGCAGCCTACAACCCAAATACGTACTGTATCATTTGTGTCTCTATCATTGAATAAGTTGGGTATGATCGTATCTCTCAGAACAGCAAAAGATTCTCTATCACGAAAAAAAGCAGTGACACCGATTAATAAATCTTGAAATAAGTTAATTGATTCAATTGGCTTTTGGCGCAAATACTGTAAATAATCGATTAGTTCTTCAGTTTGAGTGATTGACATTCTGCGAGCAATGCGACGAATAATTGTACTCGGTTTATAATTTGAAAAATCATGTCCGACTTCATCTCGTAAAAGTTTGAGAATACGGCTCAAGAAATCAGAAATTTCGGTATCTTCAAGCGCGTCATCAATTTTCATCAGCGGTAAATTTTCCACATAGTTTGTTATCACTTGTGGAATTTCCGATGGCTCTACAATAGCATCGACTACACCTGTTTCAATCGCGCTCTGGATCATGCCTGTATATTGTGTTGTATCAGGATCTTGGACAGCAACAAAGCCTCCACCACCCTTAACTGCACGCACACCCAATGTCCCATCTGTCCCTGTGCCTGATAGGATAACAGCAATAGCTTTATCTTCTAGTTGCTCTGCTAAAGATCGAAAAAAGAAATCAATCGGTTGGCGTAGTCCACGTGGAGTCTCTTGTTCTGTTAACAACAAACGACCATTTTTAAGTGCCATATTATGATTAGGTGGAATGATGTAGATATTATTGGGCTTCACCATACATTCATGCGTTGCTTGCTGAACAGGTATCTGAGTTGAACGTTGCAAAATTTCGGCAAGTAGACTTTGTACATCAGGCGCTAAATGTTGAACAATCACAAGCGCAAATTGATTATTTGATAAAAGATTTTTTACTACTTTTTCCAAGGCTTCTAAGCCCCCAGCAGATGCGCCGATACCAATAATTCGTAATGTTCCTTCGGGATTTTCCGATTGTGATTCAGCCATTATTTTTCTTTCATATATGTGGCGATTTTTTAGAGAGATTAATATCGTATCATACTATATTTTTTCCACTCATTTAAAGCATACTTAACTTTACTCTCATTTCTAGATAGCAATTCAGGCTGTCATTCTAGTTAGAGCAAGCACTATTTTTGCTGTTTGAGTATTAAATGGTGATTTCGGAGAATTATCGGCATTATATTAATCCCTATGAAAGTAATCCACAACATGCCACATTACCAGAACATATTTTTCAGCATCAATCATAATATTATAAATTACAAATATTAACATCCACCGTCTCACCCATTTCAAATAGGTCATATTAGAGTCTCAATATCCACTATCTGGTTATTATTTCAACAACAAAAGTATGATTAAATAGATATAGTTAGGCAGGTGGGACTGCATATATCAACCCAATCACGGTTAGGTATTTGGTGGTGCGAGCCACAATTGATGAGCTTGAATATACCCATTGTTTCTCTACTCGCACTGCCTCATATCTTATAAGTGTTATCATATAACAGTCGTGTTCAGTTTATTCTCCATTCGAGTCTATTTTGTACTCGGAAATATCTGAAAAAGTAATTACAATGCCATTTATCGCATTATTTGTGGTTCGGTAAGCAGTAATTTTTACACGATACCATCTACCACTTTCTGATTGAATCTCTTTTTGCACAGGTATAAGTG
>JBAUIA010000025.1:0-2200 GCA_049680565.1 Phototrophicaceae bacterium | reverse complement strand
AATCACGAAGTCAACATGGCTGAGGTGTGCCATTTCATGACCATGCCCCAGTAGACTATAACCTGTAATGTCGGTCATGGCATGGATTGGGCGTAGCGCTTCATTATTATAACGTTGGGCAATTTCGGAAGCGACTTTGTTGAGGTGTGCCATCCCTGCGATTGCACTTTCAATATGTGCGGTTTGTGCTTTGCCAGCTTTAATCGCTGTGGTGATCGTGCCAATACCAAGCGCTTTCGTTAGGATGAGGACATCTCCAACTTGTGCGCCTTCTTTACGAAGAATACGATCAGGATGTACTTCACCTGTGACGGCTAATCCATATTTAGGTTCTTTATCCGTAACAGTATGTCCACCTGCGATGACTGCACCGGCTTCTTTTACTTTATCTGCCCCACCCCGTAGTATCTCAGTCAATATTGCTAAATCAAGTCCATCAGGGTAAGCAGCGAGATTAATCGCCATGAGCGGTTGTCCACCCATCGCATAAACATCACTGAGCGCATTTGCAGCAGCAATTGCACCAAAATGATATGGATCATCAACAACAGGCGGGAAAAAATCAGTTGTTGAGATAATTGCCCGATTGTCATCCAATTTATAAACAGCCGAATCATCAGGGGCGGATAAGCCAATTAAGAGTTGCGGATAATCTGCGGCTGGAAATGTATCTTTTAGGGGCTGCAACACGTGCGCCAAGTCACGAGGACCTAGTTTAGATGCTCAACCAGCGCAAGCGACCATTGCGGTCAAGCGCATTTCTTTATTCATGTAATTTTACAATTCTGTAGCGGACGATTGATAAAAATCATAGCGTATTCAACGAGTTGTTGCAACGAACCAACGAAGTTTCGCTTCAAACTGCTAAAAAAGGGATAACCCTACCTTGTCGATTATTTATGTTTTATGTATACTCGCTTTCAGATCGGAGTATGGCGCAGCCCGGCAGCGCGCTTGCCTGGGGGGCAAGAGGTCGTGGGTTCAAATCCCGCTACTCCGACAATCAAGAGGTCTCTCTATTTTTAGGGAGACTTTTTAGTTCTTTGAGTATTCTTAACAATTTTCTAATTTTTGCAATTTAGTGATAATGCTCAATTAATCATACGCTCAATTGTGAGAATCTCCTGATAGAAACGCCTCATTTACGAAATTTTTACAATTCTACATAAACTTCAAGGAATCTTCATAAGTTTTGGGTAAGGTACAGTAGTCGTGCTATACACTTTGTGGTATAACATGGTTTGCGCTTGGCAAAGCGTCAAAAAATTCTTTTAAACGTTGTTCGTTAAGGAGCTTTAAAAAATGAACAAAATGTTCAAGTTATTTACACTTGGCACATTGATTGCGCTTTTAGCTGCAATTGTGATGCCTCTCGCCGCCCAAGATGATATTGTAGAACCATCTGCACCGGGCGAAGGTGGTGTTATCGTTAACCAAAATATTGGTAGCGATCCATCAACATTTAATCCTCTTATTGGTAGCGATACCACATCAAGCAGTATATATGCTTTGATGTATCCATCCATCATCACTAGTGACCCAGAAACATTTGTTTTGACACCAAATATTAATGGTGGCTTGGCAGAATCATGGGAATACGATGAAAGTGGTACAATCCTTACCATTCGTATCCGTCAAGATATGTTCTGGTCAGATGGTGAACAAATTACTGCTGACGATTGGATTTGGGCAGTTGACGCAGTACGTTCTGGTGTAACATCATCACCACGTACCAGCGCTTTCTACCAAACAGATGACGGTACAGTCATCGGTGGTCCAATTCATGGCGTTACAAAAATTGATGATTTCACTGTAGAAGTTAAACTCGGTACAGTTGAAACCGACGAAGCTGGTGAAAATGTTCTCGACGAAAATGGCGATCTTGCTTTGTTACCAGCTTGTGATGCACTCACAACCGTTAACGATGTAACCGTTGTTCCAGAACATATCTTCGCTGCACAATTCGGTGATGATTATGCTGCAATGGATGCTGATCCATACTTCTACCCTGGCGCTACATTCGGTCCTTTCAACGATCCTTTCCTTGACTTTGGTGTTCAAGTGAGTTTGTTAGCTGACCAAAGCTATAGTGATACAACAGCACTCGATTATGTTGCACCTGCTGAATGGGTACTCCAAGTTGTTGCTGACCAAAACGTTGGCTATGAACGCTTCCTCGCAGGCGATTTCACAACCATTG
>JBAUIA010000024.1:0-13426 GCA_049680565.1 Phototrophicaceae bacterium | reverse complement strand
ATAACAACAACCAACTCGTCTTCACTGCTTGGCTGTGCATCATTGATTGAGTCGGGTGTGGCATTACAACTGATGACATAGCCAAAGCTGGAGTAATCCATTGTAGGGATCACGGTAAATGTGAAATCATATACACCATCTGTTGGGATGATGATGCTATATATTTTGAAGTTACCAGCAGTGTTTACTACAGAATCATCGGCAATCGGTGATGTAATCTGTAATGTTGTATCGACACTCCAACGCCATCCAAACGCGACTTCTTCGCCTGCAAAGTAATTTTCTGCCGCGAGTGTGAATGTTTGACTGCCACTAAAAGCAGGTGAAACAGTACCTCCTACAATGCTGACAACAACGAATCCTCCTGATGCGCGATTACATCCATCACTTTTAGGGTTGCTTTGACCTGATACTACACTGACCATACTAAATAAGAGTAAAACAATGATGATAAAAAATTGTGAGCGTTTCATATGTGGTGTTCCTTAATATCAAAAATATCCCTTAATACTAAATATAACAGAATTACATTAAGAATAACTTTGGCGTATGCTTATCGGTGTGCAATCGTATTTCACTCGCCATTTTGGGATAGGAAAGCATAATAATTATCGTTATATTGAATGATATATTGCTAACAAAAATGAGAAATAATGATGACTAAGTTATCCTTACTACCATCCTTTGATCCTAATAATTGGCGCACTTGCCATAGTACGATCACAATTAATACGCCGCGCCAGCATGTTTGGGCTATATTATCTGATTTTAGAGCATACGATGATTGGAATCCATTTACTTACGCCGTCGAAATGCCATCATTTGAAGTTGGTGAGGTTTTCCAATTTACAGTCAAACTGGGGCAATCTGAACGCCTTCAAAAAGAACTAATCACACGTATTGAAGCACCTGATGTGATGGCATGGCGTTATCCATTTAAGGATAATATTTGGTTAAGTCCCACGCGCTATCAAGTTTTAACCCCTATTGATGATATGCATACCCAATATCAGACATAGGAATATTTTTCAGGATTAAGCGCACCACTCCTCAAATTATTAGTCTTATCTGATGTCCAAAAAGGTTTTGAAGCAACAGCTACTGCCCTAAAAAAGCAATGTGAGTCAACTTTTGGGATGTAATAAAAATCTAAGTTTGTGATGGTATACTCAATTTATAGTTTTCAATAATCAGGATGTTGCATGGCTAGTGAGCGCTTACCTAATCAAATGACCCTTGATGCGTATTTACAGTATGAGCAAGAAACGGGTATCAAGCATGAGTATATTGATGGCGAAATTTTTGCAATGGCAGTCGGTAGTCGTCGCCATAATACGATTGCAAGCAATTGTAGTGGTGAATTAAGGCAACGTTTGCGCGATTCATCATGCCAAGCATTTAATAGTGATGCCAAAGTGAAGATTAGCGACATAAAATATGTGTATCCTGATTTTACGGTAGTCTGTGGTGAGCAACGCTATGCTGATCCTGCCGAAACAATGCTGCTTAATCCAACGTTGGTGGGCGAAGTCATGTCACCCTCATCGGCTGATTACGATCAAGGCACAAAAGCAACCTATTATCGTAGTTTACCGACACTCCAAGCCTATCTACTGCCCGATCAAGACAAATCATATGCCCAACTTTACACACGGCAAGCGACAGGTTGGTTGCTACAAGAATTTGACACCTTAGAAAGCATCTTACCTTTAGAAGCAATCATCGGATGTAACTTACCTCTGAGTGAAATCTACCTCAATGTTTTTCATAATGAATAGGAGCAAACAATGCAAGTTGATATTCGACTATTTGGTGCATTACGGCAACATCTACCAAGCGAAAAACGTGGCAGAACGAGCCTCACACTCCCCGAAGATGCGACAGTACAGCAAGTGATTGACCAACTCACGATTCATGAATTTGTGATTGTCGCTATTAATGACGAACAAGCAGGTGACTATACAACACCACTTCACAATGGAGATACCGTTCTCCTATTTGAAGCAGCAGCAGGTGGTTAAGTGTTGCCCCTTTTATTGTAACTAATTTCACCGATATACTAGGCGCTATGGATGCCACATTACAGTATGTACCAATTTTAATCGTGGGTTTTGCAATTTCATTAGGATTCACCCCTGTATCACGCCAGATTGCGATGCGTTTAGGGGTGGTCGATAAACCAAATGAAGCCCGTAAAACACACAAAGAAAATAAACCGATGATGGGAGGTCTCGCAATTTATGTTGCGCTGACACTCTCTGTATTTCTATTTAGCCCACCGCAACATCTGCGCGAACTGATTGTCATTGTCGG
Organism: Phototrophicaceae bacterium; assembly: GCA_049680565.1. Lineage (GTDB taxonomy): Bacteria > Chloroflexota > Anaerolineae > Aggregatilineales > Phototrophicaceae > JAUZRW01. The sequence continues at coordinate 11,113 of JBAUIA010000024.1, read as the reverse complement.
TGGGGCTGGCTTACTCGCTTTAGTTGGCTTGGTCGATGACCGTTATCACCTCAGTTGGCGCGTGCGCTTTGGCTTACAATTCCTCGCTGCGGGTGTCTTGGTGCTTTCTGGGATACAAATTAACCTCTTTGGGATTGCGCTCATTGATATACCGATTACCTTATTATGGGTTGTTGCCCTCACCAATGCGACCAATTTCCTCGATAATATGGATGGCTTAACGGCTGGCTTATCGGCAATTGCTGCGGGCTGGTTTCTGCTGATTGCGATCATCCAAGGGCAAATCCTCGTTTCGATGTTGGCTGCTGCCATTTTAGGGAGTGCGATTGGCTTCTTAGCGTATAATTTTGCGCCCAGTAATACCTTTATGGGCGATATGGGGGCGTTACCGCTCGGATTTTTGCTAGCAACGCTGGCGATTAAGATGACCTTTAGTGGACAACCGCTTAATGTCACATGGATGATTCCCTTGCTGGTGATTGCACTTCCAATTTTTGATATTAACTTAGTTGTCTGGACACGCTTGCGTGAAGGTCGTTCACCCACACAAGCAGGGCGCGACCATACCTCACATCGCATACAATCGGTGGGTTTCAATGCACGCCAAACGTTATTTATTTTGTATGGGATGTGTATGCTCTTTGGTGGTATCGGCTTTCTGATTAGTGTTGTGCCATCTGATATAGGCTTACAAATCGGTGTATTTTCGCTGTCCGTGCTATGCTTATTATGGCTGAGTATGTGGTGGATTCGCGCACGTTTCCAAAAACCAAATGCAATCGGAGAATAAGAAGGTGTTTGAATACGATAGTTTGTGATTTCAAGACGCGCCGTTGCGCGTCACTACAATATGTTAATTGACTGATTTGTAGGGACATCCAATGGGATGTCTAATAAGCTATAGCCTTATTATTGAATTTTAAAACAGGTTCTAAAGGAGTAATATATGCTGGATGATAGTAAATCAATTAATGCAAAAGATATTACCAAAAACCCTGATGATATTTTTGCAATGTCACGTCCGTATATCCTCGTCCGTGATGAATCAATTACAGGTAGTTTCAGCGAGTTGATGGATGCCTTGCATATCTTAAAAGATGCAGGCTGGAACGCGATCCAAATGAGTTTTACTGGTACGAGTATGATGGTTCTTGTTGAGAACACGAATTACAAGCGTAAATTGGGCTAATACGATGGTCGATGAAACAAAACCAATCGCTGCAACCGATATTGTGAATGATCCACAGGTGATTTATACACTCAATCAACAATACATCATGCTCAAAGATACATCACCGATGGCAACTTACAAGAATATGATTGAAGCGATCAATATTTTTGGTGATCTCGGTTGGGAACTTGTCAGTACCATGCTCGAAAATACAGTGATGTATGCCATGATACGAAATACGAATTATAAACAAAAAAATCAATGATAGAGGACTTATGACCACATATGTTGTAACAGGCGGTGCAGGATTTATTGGCTCACACATTGCGGAACGGCTCATCAAAGATGGTAACACGGTTCGCGTAGTTGATAACCTTCTGACAGGGCAACCCTCGAATTTAGATTATCTTAAATCCCTCAATGGTGATTTATCCATCCATGAAGTAAGCATCACCGATTACGATAACTTATTGCCTGTATTTGATGGCGTTGATATTACCTTCCATCAAGCAGCACTGGCATCTGTCCCGCGTAGCGTTGCCAATCCACGTGAAACCAATTTGCATTGTGTCACAGGTACACTCAATGTCCTAGATGCTGCTCGCAATAGTGGCGTTAAGCGTGTGGTGTATGCTGCGTCATCATCCGCTTATGGCGACCAAGAAGGGCAGTACAAAGTTGAAACAATGGTACCTGAGCCGATTTCACCCTATGGGGTAGCAAAACTAGCTGGCGAATATTATTGCCAAGCCTTCTACGCTGCTTACGGCTTAGAAACGGTTGCCTTGCGTTACTTTAATGTATTCGGCGCACGCCAAGACCCACAATCTGAATATGCTGCGGTCATTCCAAAATTCATCACCTTGATGAAAGATGATAAACGCCCAATTATTTATGGCACAGGCGAACAATCACGCGATTTCACCTACATTGATAATGTCGTGCATGGTAATTTGCTCGCATCACAATCGGCTGATGCTGTCGGACAAATGATGAACCTCGCAACAGGTGGACGGGTATCCTTGCTTGAACTCGTAGAAAAATTGAATACTGTCATGGATAAAACCATCGAACCGATTCATGAACCTGAACGCGCTGGCGACATCATGCACTCGCAAGCTGATGTGAGCAAAGCCGAAAACCTACTCGATTTTGCACCTGTTGTCAGCTTTGAAGAAGGCTTACGGCGCACCGTTGAATGGTACGCTAAGAATTAAACATTTCGTAAAAACGGACGTGATGTATCACGTCCCTACATTATTTGGATTCGGTAAGGACACCATGTATGGTGTCCGTTTTGATATTAAAATCTTGTTTTTATTCCAACCCATCACGGTCACGTTGGCGTTTCACCCAATCAGGCTCCCAAAAATCAGGATGCACAGGATTGGTGTAGCGCGTCATATCGGGTTCAGGTGTCCACTGTGAGCCATCAGGTAGAATAGTCTGCGCATTGAAAATCGTTGTTTCGATATATTTTGCATTGAGTAAGTTCGCATCTCTCAAAATAGCATCTTGTAGATTCGTGTCCCATAAAGTGGCTTGTTGTAATTTGGCTCTCGTTAAATTAGCTGCTTGTAGACGTGCCTCTTTCAAATAAGCCTGTTGAAGATTGGCTCGATATAAATCAACCTCATTTAGATTTGCTTGACTTAAATCTGAACCCATCCATTGAACTGCCGTTAAATCAACGTCATTTGTATCATCACGATAATGCTCAAAAAATGCGTCCCAAGCATTCTCATAACGGATTTGTTCAACAGCTTCTATCGCAGTATCGTTGGCGCGACTTTTAGCCTTACGAAATAGTTCTAATTTGCGGTCATCTTTGGCACGGCGTTCGTTTAGGCGGTCAAGCACGAGGATGGTAATGACAACACTCGCTAATTCCGAACTGACATTGGCGTAAAAATCCGCGAGGAGGTTCGCCATTGTGAAGGTCTCGTGTTCGCTCCAATAACCCCAAAGGGCAATGATGGCAGCAATCGTCAATAAGAAAATGCCAAAGGTTTGAATCGGTGAAAATGTCCATGCTTTGCGATTTTGGGCGAAGCGTTCATCAAGTGTCGTTTGTGCCATAGCGGATTATCCTGTGCTGTTATCAATCATGGATTAACTGTAGCACAGGTCTAATGATTATGGTGGATTTTTGCAGGAAAGCCCCTCAAAAATGGTGGATTTGAGATGTAAGATTTCGGGATGGCACGGTGACCATCCCCTACGATGAATAGATACATTGAACAATATCAATTTTAATAGATTTTCTTTGTGCCTTTGTGGTGAAAATGCTTTTTTACTTTTTTCGCATCCGCCGAATATATTCAACACTCGCAAAGCCGAGGATGCCAACCTGTAAGACAATCGCCACAATCAGCCACATCGGCGGTGTGTTAGATGGTTGCGCTGGATTACTGTCCTCAATAATTGGAATGTCTGTCGGTATGAGGATGATTTCTGTTGCTTGTTCGGCTACTGATACACTGTTAATTTGCAACGTCGGTATCGGGCTAGGGATTTGCGTGAGTGTTGCTGTAGCTGTCGGCAGTGACGCATCAAAGACAACAGGCTCTCCGATAGCTTCCCCAATAATCGTTGGTGTCGGACTGGCTGATGCTTGCTGTGCAACTTGCACGCTATTATCAGGTGTCGGGATAATGCCACTGGTTTGTGAATTATCTAAGGGTGTCGTGGTACTAATGGGTGTCACAGGCGCTTGATTGCTTTGACTTTCCGTTGCGAGCATCAGCGTTGCTGTAGCAATTGGCGTATTGCTTGGGCTTTCTGTTGCGATTAGTTCCTCAGTGACTTCAACCAAGGGCGTAGGGGTATATGTCCCTTGAGGAGGCGGTACAAGCACCACTTGCCCGACATCTAAACTCCGAATATCGGCATCTGTAAATTCATTCAGATCAAGCACCGTATTGAGGTCATCCCATGTATAACCAAATGTGAGTAAAACATCGCCGAGCGTATCGCCTGCTTGTAATTCATACTGAATATTGCCAACAGCATCATAACCAACAATCGGTAAGGGTGGCGCAGACGCAGCATTACCCGCACCTCCGCCTGATGCTTGCCGTGCTGTCGCAGCCCCACCAGATGGCACACCAAAAACCAATACAAAGGCTTGACCACCATCGCCTTGGGCTGTTCCAATCCCCACATCTTGATAATTTGGGCTGGTTAATCCTGCATAATGAATCCCCGAATTGATCCAGAAATTCCACGCACTATCTACGCCAGCAAGTCCACCCATATAAATATTTTCACTGACCCATTGCGAATTATAGCCATTGGCATTGGCGCGAGTACGTGGGCTACTGCCATTTTCTTGGATATGAGTCACTTGTGATGTTGCAACCATCCACTGGGCATGGCTATTGGCAGCACCACTCAACGCCGAATTGAGCGTATAAGGTGCTAAACCTAAACTGGAACGCAAACCATTAATACGACTCAGCAAATCTTGCTGCACCGATTGAGCATGGACAGGCGCACTCACCTGCACGATAAACAATAGAATGATGATGATTTTTAGTTGATGTCTCATGACATTATTTTAGCAAAGCATTGATATTTAAAAAGTGACGCTTTCCCTATGTTGTTTGTGGATTATGCTTGACAGCCTCAGTGAATTTATACGAAAAAGCACGCTATATAGTGCATCAGTGTTACACTATAGGCGCAACTCACTTGCGGTCATTGGGTTTTTACTAATACACACACACATCAGGCATCGTAAGTGCCGTTTATTGACACACAACTGGAGAAAATAGCGCTATGTCCCCCATTGAATTAGTTATTATTATCATTATTTGTTATCTTATCGGATCATTGCCCAATGCCTATCTTGTCAGTTTGATGGTCAAGCGAATTAATATTTTTGAAGTAGGTAGTGGCAACATGGGTGGGACAAATGTCGCACGTTCACTCGGACTCGGATGGGGCATTTTTACGGTTGTACTCGATTCACTCAAAGGCTTGATCGCGGTTGCAACTGCCCAATACATTGCTGCTGGGACACTCAGTTTATCGCCTGCGGTGGCACAAGGCTTGCCTGAATCATTGCTCATTCCATCAATAGCGGGGGCATTAGCAGCCGTTGCAGGGCATAATTGGTCATTTTTTGCGACAGCACTCTTCACCTATTATCACAAAAAATTTGGTATACGTGGTGGTAAAGGGGCAGCGACAGCGTTTGGCTCAATGGTAGCAATTTTACCCTTTATCCCCAATGTGATATTACTCGTTGTTGGGATTTCATTGGCAGTTATGACACGCTATGCCTCACTCAGCGTATTAACCTGCTTTACAGTCGCTTTTGCATGGGTGATTGGCTGGGCAGTCGTGACGACAGGGGTATCTAATCTATACATAGCGTATGTAATTTTATTGGCGATCTTAATCGTTTGGCGTTTCCGCGAAAATATCGAACGGCTAGCGACAGGTACAGAACGCCGTATTGGCGAACGAGTCGAAGCCTAACCTCAATCCTCGAAAAAATCCCATTCAAATCCTTCTGGTAAATTTTGTGTACCGGGAGGTGTTTGCTTTGTATCTAGTTGATTGTTTGGTGGCGGCGCAAGCGGCAAGCCCTCATTGGCTGCAAAAGTAGCTTGTTCCATATTCGGGCGTAAGCGATGTTCGCGGATAATTGCCGGTGAGGGCGTATACCAAGAATCCGCCGTTGGCACAACCACCGTCCGTAGGCGTTCAAATTGTGCCGTCACCACAATCATGACTGCGCCTAATCCCAAAAATAAGGTAGTCGCATTGATGATAATGCCAATTATTGGCAATGAGGTTAAGATTGCGATTAATAAAACCCCTAACAATAAGGCTAAATATTGTAACCATCGATGGTCATCGACATCATTGCGCCCAAAACCAATCCGTAAGATAAAGCGCCCAATTGCTAAACCTACAATGGCGCGTGTGACGAAAATCGCCACAAAATAGAAGATGCTCACACCACCAATATTGACCAAGCCCAAGACCAGTGCAATCGCAAGTACGACACCGCGAAATCCCAAAATGAATAAAAATCCAAGCAGTGCCAAACTTAACACGATAATAATCAGCACCACAGGGAACGAGAGCAAAAATCCTAATAAGCCCACTGCAAGGCTTGCAAATGGACGGGTTCTTAGATTGGCGACAGGTGCTTTTAGGAAATTATTGGCAAAGAATAAGACCAAAATACCGATAATCAATAAGGTGCTGAACTGGCTGCCCAAGGCTTCAAAGTAAGTCGTTAAAAATCCGGGTTCATCAATGCCAACGACCACACTTGTATCAGGTAAATTATAATCGGGTAAGAGTGTTAGTTTACCTTGAATATCGCCTTCTACAGGACCTTGATAACTCAATAAGCCTGTAATTTCGGCTGTTTCGCCGACGATTAAACCCGGATTGACCAGTGATAGGTCAAGATTGAGGGGCAATAATAAGGTTTCAATCTGCGAGCTATCCGAAGCAGGATCACCCACAACAGCAAACGTACTGCCATCAACACGCCCATTGATAACGAGCGCTGATCCCCAAAAATTAATTTCGTTATGTGTATCGCCATTAACAATGAGTTGATAGCCTGCATTGAGGATACCATCTTCGATGATGGTATCGCTATAAACGGTTGTACTGAGTGTTAAGGCTTTGATGCTACCGATAGTTAAATTAGCGCGTGGCGGTGGTGGCTCAACTGTATCATCAGATAATTCAGCAAGTGGGTCTAAGGGATGAACCCGTAAGACTGCACCGCCAAAATGAATGCCTTTAATAATTTCCCCAGAAACATCTAGTTGTCCACTGATGATATAAACGCTGCCGTGAACTGTGCCGTTAATTTCTGTGCGGATAGTTGCAGCAAATACATCGCCATTAACCGTGCCATCGATATACAGTTCTTCACAAAATGCAAAGACCGTGCCTTGAATCGTCATCGATTCATCAATTGTACAAACATCATTTGCTAAAATATCACGCGCTTGAACCGTTATCATAGGTGTGAGCATCAGCAAAAAAACTACGATGAACCATTTACGAAACATGCTGTAACCTCTCAATGTGACCTTCATCGGTGGGCTTTTCCGTTACACAATAACGTTTCTACGCTATAATAATATTTAATCTGATATATTAAATCTATCCGTAACGGTATCAGATAATGATCTACAATTCATAATCTGATGAAGCCGATACGAGTATCCTGATATAAAGTTATAAAATATTCACGAAATTTAGGGCTATTGTAACATGAGGTTGGTTGCAAAAAGAACCGTTCTCATCCACAATGTAAAAAGATAGTGTTTGTTTAATAGCATGTTCATAGGTGAAATATTGTGTCTGACGATCAAAATCAATCGGAATCAACTGAAAATAAAGAGTTCAATGAAACCATTCTTGATGCTGCGGATGTCGGCAATCTAGGTGAGACAACAGGCTTCTCATCTCACGGTGTTCAAACGGCAATGCTGAATGATCCTGATTTAGCAGATCCCATGATAGAACGTGAAGCTGATTCAGATTCTATAGAATTGACAGATGGATGGAAAATTCAATTTAAAATTGGCGACCAAAAGAAAACCTTACCCCTCAAAACACGCATCACAGTGGGGCGTGCGGTGGAAAGCGATGCCAATGCTGATGAAATCAACTTTGATTTGACACCTTTTGGCGCATATCATTTTGGTGTATCACGTCATCATGCGGTGATGATCCTCAAAGAAGGGGGATTGTATCTCGAAGACCTCGGTAGTACGAACGGCACACGCATTAATGGCTTTCAACTGACAGCGAAACAGCGCTATCGTTTGCGCCATACCGACGAAATTGAATTTGCACGTTTGCGTACCAATATTGAATTTAAAGCGCCTGATAACCAGTGATACAGGTTGCAGTTGCATCAAAAAATCCAGTTAAAGTCGATGCAGCGCGTATCGGCTTTGAGCGCATGTTCCCACAAGCGCCGTTTGAATTTTTGCCCGTATCTGTGCCGAGTGGGGTGCGTGACCAACCCATGACCCACACCGAAACCTTCCAAGGGGCATTTAATCGCGCACAAGGGGCTGCTGCTGAACAGCCACAAGCCAGCTATAGCATTGGTATCGAAGGCGGTATTGAAGTTGTTAATCAGCAACTTGAAGTCTTTGCATGGGTGGTTGTCCTCAAGGATGGGCGCATCGGACGCGCTCAAACAGGTATTTTTTATCTCCCAAAAGAAGTTGCCGATTTGGTACAAGCAGGGCATGAACTCGGTCATGCGGATGATATTGTCTTTAAACGCAACAATAGCAAACAAAGCAATGGCAGCATTGGCTTATTGACCGATGATGCTCTCACACGCACTGATTACTATGTGCAAGCTGTGATTATGGCACTCATCCCCTTCAAAAAACCGAACTTCACATGGTCATAAATCAATTTAATGCTGTAAAATAGACTATCTCAATAGATAGAATGGAATGAATTGAACATGCAACAATCAACACAAAATTCACAAAATGATTCACTGATTCTTAGTGTCATTGTTATTCTTATTTTGGGAGCGCTAACGGTTTTAGGCGGTGTCCCAAGTGAAAATCTTAGCATTTTCTGGGTAGCAGCAACAGTCACAATTGGTTTGACTGCTGGTATCGGGGTTGTGGGATGGTATTTATTGTATCGTCCATTACCTGCTGGGTATAAAGTAACTGAATCGCCATTGGTGACAGGTACAGTCCGTCATTTAATGGGATTATTGATGGTTTTAGGGCTTGTAAATATTGGTCTTGGAAGTGCATGGGATGAAATCTGGCATTCTAAATATGGCTTGCCTTTCGGAGAAGACTTTTTCTGGCGACCCCATCAAATGATTTACTTCGGCTTTATTGTAACAATTCTTGTGGCTGCCTATAGCCTATTCATCATCATGACACGCGCCAAAGGAACATTCCAACAACGTTTCCGTACTGATAAGGTTTTAGGCTTAGGTGTTCTAACAGGCGCTTATTTGGCGTATGCACTGCCTGCTGATCCTATTTGGCATACCTTCTATGGTGAAGATATTGTGGCATGGTCATTGCCACATATTGTATTAATTGTACTGATTATTGTGATGAGTTTTACAGCCCTTGCCATGCAACGTTCCGTTGATATAAAAAGACAATGGGCAATGATTACACAAGCTAACATACAAGATATATTCTCTGTATTAGTAGGCAGTTCTTTATTGTTAGCAGTGCTTGTCATCATGAGTTCTGAATGGTATGTCATTGCACAATTTCAAACGGCTGAATCATCAGCTTTATTATCGAGTCGCCCAGAATGGCTATTTGTTGCTCTGATGGCTTTATCAACCTCATTTGTTGTAGGTTTAGTTTTACACGCGACCCATCGGGTCGGTATGGCAACACTGGTCGTTATTGTGAGCGTGCTAGGTCGATTATTTGTTGAACAATTGATTGGAACACCCTACACAGGATTACTCATTTTTACAGTAGTCGCACCCGTTGCTATCGCTATTGATATAGCCTACGCCTATGCTGTTCGTAAAGGGCAAGAGCCTGTATGGTGGCAAGCAGCATTGATGGCAGGCTTATTGACAGGCTTGATTAGCTTGTTTGTCATCAACCAATATTTCATCTATCCGCTTGTTACACCGATGAGTAGCATTACTATGATTCTCGCATCAATCATCACCACAGCGATTGGTTTGCGCGTTGCTATGATAGTTTCGGGTGTCTTCCGTGATGTAGAAGGTCTGGCAGTGAGCGAACAAACGGAACAATCAGCAATCCCAAAATGGTTAGATGGTGTTATCTATGCAGGCTTCGGAATTTTCGCATTATTCTTGATGCTGACAGCCATTCCTCCCATTTGATAAATCAGATTGACTAATACCAGCATAAAAATGACGGCTCACTAGTGAACCGTCATTTTTTACAACTTTTTACAATGACTTTTTGAATCTGTAATTATGATTGAAGGGATAGTAGTCGTATACATTAAAGGAATAATTATTCTATGACGTTTGATAACTCACCACATGCAGAAGACACACCATTAAATAGTGAAGCATCTCCCAAAAATGGATTTGATAAGTTCACTCGTATCTATAGACTCCTCAGAGTTCTTGCCATGTTTGTGGGGGGTCTTTTTATCTGCTTTTATGGCATCATCACTGATGATAACTCAATAGCGCTCATAGTAGTGGGGGTTGGTTTAGCCATCATTGCCTTGATAGGGTTTAAGCAACTCTTTGATGAATCATAGGCTGTTATCAAAAACTGTTGTGACATTCATATAACCTCTACTTTGTTTACGAAATTTTTGCTATATTATTATTACTAAAATGATATTAATACTAATTGTCAAAGGAGTAGCTATGACTTTCGAGAGAATATCAATCGAAGAAGCACAATCGATGGTCGATGACCTTAAAGCAAAGAATGTCCGCAACGCTGATATTAGGCGAAAAATGGTAGATGAAGGCTTTAGCTATGCTGAGATAGATAACATGCTTGGCGAAGAGCATACACCGATGAGTAGTAATTTGCCTGCGAATTCCGCGAAGTTTTATACCAAACCGCCACTTATGAATCAAAAAAGTGGATGGCAGAAAATACGGCATGTTGATAAAGTGCTACAAGCGAGTATAGCAATTATCCTTGGGATCGTTTTATTTTTCATGGGCTTTTCTGGTAATGAGAATTTTCCAGCATGGTTGATATTAGCGGGTCCAGGTTTATCAGCTATAGCTGGGCTTAGATTATGGCTATTAATGAAAAGTTAGCATCAATAATTGAAAAATAAAAAGCATATCTTCTCGTAGATATGTAATGTCCTAAAAGTTTTTATAGAGTGTAGGGGATGGACTTTATGTCCTCCCACTGGGCGGGCGCAGACAGAGCAACGCCCCTACACATCTTCTATTCTATTGATAACCATATTTATTTTTAAGTA
>JBAUIA010000023.1:0-10437 GCA_049680565.1 Phototrophicaceae bacterium | reverse complement strand
GGTTGTTGGCAATCGAAGCTATCGGAAATAATACCAATAGTTAGACCTTCACCAGTTAAACCGTAGAGGCTTTCGGCAATGTCCGTTGCTTGACCAAATACAGCTTCATTATCAACTAAACCTTCAAAACGTTCAGCGCGTGATGCTGTCATGTAGCCTAGGTTCGCAACGGATTGCAACGCAGGAACAGCATCAATAGGTAGCCAACCAGAAACACGGTTCGCAAATACAGAGCCACTGATTAAGCCCATTGCTTGGAGATCGGCTAAGAGTGCTTGACCATCAACGGATGCAACAGCATCAACTAAGACATAATCACCAGCAACGGTGGCGAGTGATTGTAAAGCATCGGTTGTACCAAAGGTGAATTCACCAATAGTTGCTGTGGAAACACTATTAACTGTACCAACTGCTCGTGCTTCACTACTTTGGGTCACAACACTGGTGGATGCAACTACCGCATCAGGTGTAACTGCGCCACCATTGGCATGGATTTCAAGCAATTGTTGTGAAACACGGTCAGGACGGTTGGTATTGCCAGCACTATTGCCTTGTGCAAATGCTGGAATAGTTACCGAAATGGAAAGTAACAACACGAGCGCAATTGTTGCGCGACGTGACGTTGCGGAGAAAAAACGAGATAACATATTTTATTGCTCCCAATAATATATTCTTGAGCGATCTTTAAACGTCATTCAAAAATTACGCATAAATTCGCTCACCTTATAAGTTTATGAGTTGTTTCGTATTGACCTTTTCAACGAGGATTTAAGTCGTCTACCCCTTCAATACAGTGTTACAAAGAATTTGCCCACTCAAAGCAAATCTTAACCTTTACTATAGCGGAAATTTAAACATTTTCACTTGAGATTAAATATAGATTTAATAAATTATTTTCTATAGATAGCCTGAAATTAATGGTTAATCTCTATATGCTTAATAATAAATAATATTGATCTATATTTAATGGGTAAAAATTAATTACTTGCATAACGAGTGCCATTACGTAATAACACCCGTTATATCTATCATTGCTAGGATTGATGAGGCGCATTCTGAATATCGGTGTGATGAACTTGATTATGATGGATGGTGAAAAAGCACATTTCACGAATGGTGATGCTAGCGAGTGCTGGATGGGGTAGGCAATAGATATCTAATTCATCTACTGACCATCCACTGAGGGTATCAATCAGTTGTTGGTTGGCTTGTTGCCATGTTTCGATAAGATAGGCTTGGATGTCATCCGCTACATCATCAGGGAATTTATAATTGACTGGTACACTATTCGGTGCATTTTCAGCACGCATTCCTGCTGCTATTTTTTCGTCATACTGGGTCACAAGTTCGTCATAGGTCAGTGATCCGTCAGACCGTGTGCCAAAGCGCTCCCCCATCACCGCTTTCGGGAGTTGAATGGCGCGTGCAAAGGGTTTAACACTTAAAATGAGATGCTTGAGATAGCCTGCTGCTGACCAATTTTCATCGACATTATAATTGAAGTGTTCATCTGATAAGCTGGCAACGCTATCTGTAACTTGCTGGCTAATTTCTTGTAAGGCTGTGATAATTTCATGTTTTGATTGGATGGTAGTCATATATTTTACCTTCTTCCTTATATAGTCGTAGATAGCAACACTAAATAAGCATGATGGTTACTGAGTATCACCATGCTTATAATTGATTCGTGAAAAAAAGCACATATTCGTTATTGGAATGTAGTCAGTGAAGGATCAGCGTGCTATAATACTTATAAGTAATGCCTCATTTATTGTTGTTATAGGATGTTGTGCTTGATGATTTCAGGGGGGAGTACTGATAAATTGAGCAAACACGCCGACATTCTTAGAAATATTTAGTTTGGAAAGGTCAGTCTTTTGGCATCCTTAGTCCTAACCATTAGAGAGACTCTGCGCTATAAAGGTGCATTGGGTCAATGGAGTTGGGTGCTACACCGTCTCACCGGTCTCGGTGTGGTACTATTTTTGTTTATTCACGTTATTGATACAGCTTGGGCAGTCACCGATCCTGTCAGTTATGAAAAAGCGATTGCGAGCTATCAATCGCCTTTGTTTACGATTGGTGAATTTGGTCTATTATTTGCAGTGATTTACCATGCCTTAAACGGATTACGCATTGCAGTGATGGATTTCAAGCCTGAATGGTGGAAACATCAAGAAAAAGCTGCCATGTGGGTTTTTGGCGGCACAGCGCTAGTGCTTATCCCCTATTTTGCCCCAATGATTATGGAAGTGATCGCGCATTATTCAGGTGATCCTGATATTTTGCCGTTAGGCGAAGTCATTGGTGAGCAAGTTAAATTTGGGATTTATGCCGCAGGTGGTGCGATTGCTGCTGGTACGATTGCCTTCCTCTGGAGTGCGTTACGTATTAATGTAGAAGATGAAGCAGGTAAGGTAAAAATTGGTGGTAGTGGTCGCCTCACCCGTCGCATCGAAAAATTCTGGTGGTCATTCATGCGCGTTAGTGGCGTATTGATTATCCCACTCGTATTTGGTCACTTGGCAATGATGCACGTTCTACAAGGTGTCTTTGATTTAACGCTCGCAGGGAGTGAAGTTGTTGGTACACAAGTTATCAATAATGTAGCAGAAGCCGATGCACTGGTCTACATCGAAGGTGTTGAAGTTGAAATGCACGGCGAAGGCGAAGACGCTGTTGACGAAATCGTTGAAACCACAGTTATCATCCCTAATGGTATTAATGAATCAGGGACGGCGACAGAATTTGTGGCTGAACGTTGGAATTATCTCTGGAATGGTGTCCTCATCTGGAAATATTATGATGCAGCATTGCTGATTTTGGTGACAATGCACGGTTTCAACGGTTTACGCTTAGTGCTAACGGATTACACAATGGATAACCGTCTTGCACGCACAACCGTTATTGTTTTAACAGTCATCGGCGGTGTTGCCTTAATTGTGATTGGGGTGAGTGCCTTCCTGCTCTCGGTTGATAATACAACTGTCGAAATGGCAATCGAAGCATCGCGTAATTTATACGAATAAATATCCTGCTCTATTTTGCTTAAGTCCCACTCATTAATGTTTAGGGACTTGAGCGTATCATAAAAGCAGAAGACGTGTTGTAGTTTTAGTAAGAATTTTAGGAGTTATTGGTATGCAGATTCATAAGCACGAAGCGATTATTGTCGGTGCGGGTGGTGCTGGTTTGATGGCAGCACTTTATGCGAGTAAAGGTGGCGCAGATGTTGCGTGTATCTCAAAGCTCTATCCGACACGCTCACATACAGGTGCAGCACAAGGTGGTATCAGTGCAGCGCTCGGTAATCTCGATGATGATACCCCGCTCTACCATGCCTATGATACGGTCAAAGGTGGTGATTATCTGACCGATCAACATGCAGCGATGGTATTAGCAGAAAATGCAATTGATGCTGTGATTGAACTCGAACACATGGGTTTGCCTTTTGACCGTACCCCTGATGGTAAAATCAGCCAACGCCGTTTTGGTGGTCATACCAGCAATTTCGGTGAAGCATTAGTACGCCGTGCGTGCCATGCTGCTGATCGTACAGGTCACATGATTTTGCAGACATTGTATCAACAATGTATCAAACAAGATGTTAATTTCTTTGATGAATTTCAAGTGGTTGATCTCATTAAAAATGGAGATCGCGTTTGTGGTGTTGTTGCTATTGAAATCGGCACTGGGGAATTTCATATTTTTCATGGTAAAGCCGTTCTCTTTGCAACAGGTGGTTGGGGTCGTGCATGGTCAGTGACCAGTAACGCCCACTCCCTCACAGGTGATGGCGCTGCTGTCGTCATGCGTCGTGGGATTCCATTGCAAGATTTGGAATTTTACCAATTCCACCCAACGGGTATCTACAAAATGGGTATCTTGATTACAGAAGGTGTGCGTGGTGAAGGCGGTGTTCTCCTTAATGGTAAGGGTGAACGCTTCATGGAAACTTATGCCCCAAGTGTAAAAGATTTGGCATCGCGCGATGTTGTCAGCCGTGCAATTTATGATGAAGTCGAAAAGAAGAACGGTATCAATGGCAAAAATTATGTCCATCTTGATATTCGTCCTGAAACAGTGAATCGTTACTTTGAAGAAGAAGGTCGTCCTGATCGTATTGACGATACTTATGTCGAAAAGAAACTACCTGATATTCTCGATTTCTGCCGTACCTACCTCGGGATTGACCCAGTGAAAGAACCGATGCCTGTTCAACCAACAGCGCATTATGCAATGGGTGGTATCCCGACTAATGTTGATGCGGAAGTCACCTATGATGAAAATCATACCGTTATCCCCGGTCTGTATGCAGCAGGTGAGGTTGCATGTGTGAGTATTCACGGTGCAAACCGACTCGGCACAAATGCACTCCTCGATTTGGTGGTATTTGGTCGTCGTGGTGGGATGAAGATCGCTGCTGATATGAGCAATCTTGATTGGGTTGATTTACCGAAAGATGTTGGCGAAGAAGTTAAATCTGAATTTAGCCGCATTCGTACCAGCAAAGGTAAAACACGCGTTCATGAACTCCGCACACAAATGCAAGAATTGATGATGCGTAAAGTCGGTGTGTATCGTACCGAAAAAACCATGACTGAAGCGGTTGATGAATTACAAGAAATCAAAGAACGCTATTACACAGACATCAAAATTGATGATATGGGTAAAATGTTCAACACCGATATACTCGAAGCATGGGAACTTGGTGCATTGATTGACTTATCTGAAACCACCGCAATTAGTGCGATAAACCGTACTGAAAGTCGTGGGGCGCATAGCCGTGATGATTATCAAGATCGTGATGATGATAATTGGTTGGTTCATACATTAATTTGTGCCAATAGTGACAATCCAACCAACCGTAGTTACAGCATCAACACCAATAAAAAAGTTGATTTGAGCTTGTACGAAAAAGATGTACGGTTCAAGCCAAAAGCGCGTGTTTACTAAATATCGCCTGATACTGCCTAGCCATTGGATTCATCTGATGGCTAGTGCAGTATCATGATAGCAAACGAACAGATTTTTGTGAGACAGTTGAGGAAAAATTCTTTATGGATTTAACATTAAAAGTAAAACGTCAGAATAGTGAAGCTGGCAAAGATAAACCTTACTGGGAAGAATTCACTGTTAAAGACCTTGATCCTACCGATCAATTATTGCACGCGCTTCATCGTATTAAATGGGAAACCGATGGCACAATGACCTTGCGCCGTTCGTGCGCTCATGGTGTTTGTGGGTCGGATGCGATGCGTATTAATGGCATTAATGCCTTGGCTTGTAAGGTGTTGGTGCGCGATGTTGCGCCATTTGTAACGGTTGAGCCAATTTTAGGCTTGCCTGTGGTCAAAGATTTAGTGGTCGATATGGAACCCTTCTTCGATCATTACAAATCAGTGATGCCGTACTTCGTCAATAATGACCCTGTACCAGCAAACGGACGCGAACGCTTACAATCAATTGAAGACCGCGAAGTCTTTGATGATACAACCAAATGTATTTTGTGCGCGTGCTGTACCACCTCCTGCCCTAGTTATTGGGCGAATGGTAAGTATGTCGGTCCTGCTGCGATTGTCCAAGCCCATCGCTTCATCTTCGATACACGCGATCATGCAGCCGAAGAGCGCTTGGAAGCCTTATCCGAACCCAACGGTGTGTGGCGTTGCCGTACCATTTACAATTGTACCCCTGCTTGCCCGCGTGATATTCAAGTTACCAAGGCAATCGGTGAAGTCAAATTGGCGATTCGTCGTGGCACAACCCAAGGTATCGTTGTTCCAGAACAAATCGGTGGCGGACACTAAGTATTCATTCTTACACAGCTTGTAAATCGAAGGCGTAGCTAAACAGCTACGTCTTTTTTTATGACAAATGTGCAAACAATCTTGCTTTTATCTATTTGGCAGAAAAATATATGAGCTTAGTCACTTACGCACGATAGGGTCTAAGCCTCATAATGAAAGTATCTCTGTTAATAATGAAAGTTATTTAAAATGATACCCACACAAAAGTATTCCAAACTCGATTTACTGCATGATGCTAATATTTACAAAGGTACAGCCTATACACAAATTGAGCGTGACAAACTCGGTTTAAATGGCTTGTTGCCCCCGCATGTCGCAACAATGGATGAGCAAGTCGAGCGCGTGATGACCGGTTTACGCAGTAAATGCAATGACCTCGATAAGCATATTCTTCTAATTAGCTTGCAGGAACGTAATCGAACCTTATTCTACCGTGTGGTAATGGATCATATGGAAGAAATCATGCCATTGATCTATACGCCGACAGTGGGTCAAGCCTGTGAGGAATATGCCCATATTTTCCGTCGCCCACAAGGCTTATATATTAATATTCATCAAAAAGGACGTATTGATGACATCTTAGCCAATTGGTCAGAAGATGATATTCGTGTGATTGTTGTCACTGATGGTGAACGTATTCTGGGCTTAGGTGATTTAGGTGCAAATGGGATGGGGATACCTGTTGGCAAATTATCCTTGTATACCGCTTGTGCAGGGGTTGCGCCTCATCAAACATTGCCTATATTACTCGATGTTGGCACAAATAATGCAACTTATCTCAACGATCCACTCTATTTAGGCTTAAAGCAAAAGCGTGTTCGTGGTGAGGACTATGATGCCTTCATCGACGAATTTGTGATGGCTATCCAGCAACGATTTCCACATGCTTTATTGCAGTTTGAAGATTTTGGCAATCAAAATGCGTTTCGCTTACTCAAAAAGTATCAACATAAGTTACCCACATTCAATGATGATATTCAAGGAACGGCTGCTGTAACATTAGCTGGACTTTATTCAGCGTTGCATATCACTGAGCAATCTTTCACTGAACAGCGCTTTCTGTTCCTCGGCGCAGGTGAAGCAGGTATCGGCATTGGCGAACTCATTGTTTCAGCATTAGAGGCGCAAGGTTTATCGGCAGCAGAGGCGAAAAGACGGTGTTGGTTCTTTGATAGTAAAGGCTTGGTTGTCAACCAGCGTGATAATCTACAAGTCCATAAGCAATTATTCGCGCACGAAGGTCACTTTATCACTGATTTTGAAACTGCTATTGATGTGATCCAACCCACTGCAATTATCGGTGTGAGCGGTCAACCACAAACATTCACAGAGTCGATTATACGCAAGATGGCGCAGATCAATGAGCGCCCGCTTATATTTGCTTTATCGAACCCAACCAGCAAAGCGGAATGTACAGCCGAACAAGCCTATCACTGGTCAGATGGGCGAGCGATTTTCGCAAGTGGCAGTCCTTTCGATGATGTGCAAATCAATGGCGACGTATTCATCCCTGCACAAGCAAATAATGCCTATGTTTTCCCCGGTATTGGCTTGGGTGTTTTAACAAGCGAATCTGAGATCGTTAGTAATGCGATGTTCTTAGCAGCAGCACACACACTAGCAACACTCGTTACTGATGATGATCTTGCAAAAGGGCGACTTTTCCCATCCTTGCAACATATCCGTATGATTTCAGCACAGATAGCAGTTGCTGTTGCGGAAACAGCCACATCAGAAGGCATTGCAAGGCGACCATTACCGCGTAATCTATTAGCAGATATTGAATCACATATGTATCAGCCCGTATATAAAAGCTATATCTGATGTGAAGTGCATACTCGCCTCTTATGTTTAGAGGCGAGTCGATTAAGCAAAAACGCCCAATTAAAAAGTTGGGCGTTTGATGATAGCAATAGAGGTATAAAAGTTTGTGGATATTAATTGCTGATACGACGGCGAATCATCTTCCGAACGTAGTCACGGGTGCGTTGCTTGGTTGCACGAATTTTCTTAGTTTTTGCCATGATTGATAACCCTTCATGTTCATGTGTAATGTTTGTAAATATAATTGTGATTTCTTTCACTATATGGGATTATGCATCATAGCGCAATCAAAAATACAGAATAATAACATTTCATTACAACTTTTAACAGTTTCGACAGCGTGTATTTATCCACTGATATTACCATCGGATGCTATCAAGTCTTGTACGAAACGCATCGAGAGCGTTTGTTGGCGATTACCATTGATGAAAATTGCAGGGGCAGTTTCAACATGACTATCTTTTGCGGTCTGAGCATCATGTTGAATACGTTTCAGTGTGCTAGGGCTTGAGAAATCATCTTCAAAGCGTGCTTTGTCCAAACCAATATGACCTGCATGTTGTCGTAATAAGCCATCAGTCAATTGATCTTGATGAGCGAGTAGATGATTAACCATATCCCAA
This sequence comes from Phototrophicaceae bacterium, assembly GCA_049680565.1. GTDB lineage: Bacteria > Chloroflexota > Anaerolineae > Aggregatilineales > Phototrophicaceae > JAUZRW01. The sequence goes on along the minus strand of JBAUIA010000023.1, from coordinate 2,180 downwards.
AATTTATCTTGGGCGGCTGCGGATTCTAGGGTTTGGGCGACTGCAAATGCTTGTGGAAATTGTATCGTTTGTGGAAAATAACGATAGGCGACAGCGACTTCATTCGATAAGGTCTGTATGATTTCAGCAACGGTATTATGAATAGGAATCGAGCGTGGATCGGTCACATCCATGTAGATGATGATCCTTACACTTGCATTGGTATTACCTCGTGTATGATCCTGCGATGTTAAGGATTCCGTCAGGTCGCGCTGGAAAGGGTTGGGCATTGATGCTCCTCATGACTCTGTTAAGTATCCTCATTATGCGCCTATCGTGTTGGAATCAAGTAAGCGAGCGTTGGGGACAGTAATCTATCCCCATATCATTTAGCTGATGAGGGCTGGTTTTGCCGTGTGGAAATCGTTCGCTTGTTCATAAGCATGGGCAACACGCAAAATAGTCGCTTCCCCTAATTGAGGACCCAGTATCTGTAAGCCAATCGGTAGATTGTTACTATCCATCCCACAGGGGATACTCACGCCACAAATCCCTGCGACATTGGCTGCAATCGTGAGAACATCCGTCAAATACATTTTAAGGGGGTCAGAGGTATTTTCGCCAAATTTAAAAGCAGTCGTTGGGCAAGATGCCGATAATAAAACATCAACTTCTTCAAAGACATTATCAAAATCTTGCTTGATAAACTGGCGCACACCAAGGGCTTTGCCATACCATGCGTCATAGTAACCTGCACTGAGGGCATATGTACCGAGCATAATACGCCGTTTGACTTCTTCACCGAAACCTTCTCCGCGTGTGGCTTTATAGGTTTCCCACATATCGCCTTTTTCAACACGATTACCAAAGCGCACCCCATCAAAACGCGCAAGGTTGGCGCTGGCTTCGCTGGTGGCGATAATGTAATAGGTTGGGAGGCTGTATTGGGTATGAGGGAGGCTAACCTCTTTGACAATTGCGCCCATATTTTCGAGTTGTGCTATTGCAGCACGAACCGCTTTTTCGACATCAGGTTCTAAGCCTTCTGCGAAATATTCTTTCGGTAAACCAATGCGTAAGCCTTCGATATTACCTGTTAAAGCTGCGAGATAATCAGGCACAGGTTCTGGACGGCTGGTACTATCTTTAGGATCATTGCCTGCAATGACTTGTAAAATCCGCGCAGCATCTTCAACCGTGCGCGTCATAGGACCTGCTTGGTCAAGCGATGATCCAAACGCGACTAAGCCATACCGTGAAACTCGTCCGTATGAGGGCTTGAGTGCCACCAAATTACAGAAGCTCCCCGGCAAGCGGATGCTACCCCCTGTATCCGTGCCGAGTGCGCCCATTGCCATCCGTGCAGCGACGGCTGCGCTTGAACCACCCGAACTCCCACCGGGAACACGGTCTAAATCAAATGGATTACGGGTTTCAAAAAAGCCACTATTTTCGGTGGATGATCCCATTGCAAATTCATCCATATTGACCTTACCGAGCATGACAATTCCTGCATCATAGAGGCGTTCAACACAAGTTGCATCAAAAACAGGGATATAGCCTTTGAGGATATGACTGCCACAAGTGGTTTCAATCCCTTTGGTGGATAGCACATCTTTGAGCGCTAGTGGAATCCCTAACAAGGGACGGTCATCACCATTGGCACGGGCTTCATCGGCTGCTTTAGCTTGTGCCAGTGCTTTTTCGGGCGTGAGGGTGATGAAGGCTTTGACTTGCTCATCATATTGATTGATATGATCGAGATGGGCTTGTGTCAATTCAACAGAGGTAATATCACCAGCGCGGAGTTTTTCCAACGCGGCGCTTAAGGTTAAATCAGTGAGTTGGGTCATAGTTTTTATCCGTGTGCAGTGACTATCTACAAATGTCATTGAGTATAGCAGAAAGTCTCTGAGTTTTTCACCTGTTGGATGATACGAAGCATCTTATGCAAATTTTCGCCATAAAAGCGCGAAGTCCACAAAGGAGATTACAAAAAAGCATAACCCAAAGTATTGAAGGGTGAAAGAGAAAAAAAAGAGAGCGTATTGTCATTGATACGCCCTCAGTGGATTTTTTATTTATCTTTGGGGAGGATGCGCGCGAGGGCATCACCGATATTACGGCATTGAATCAGTTCTAAGTCTGGCGGAATATCCTCAACTTTACGGCGCATTTTCGGGATGACCACTTTACGGAAG